>JBEIUO010000420.1:0-3512 GCA_040374335.1 Phycisphaeraceae bacterium | reverse complement strand
TATTCCGCACCCCGCAGACTGGCCGCGACTCCGGAAACGGCCTACTATCTCGACCCCGCGAGTCCGACGTTGTCGGGTACCTCTAGCCGGGGCAGTCCGCGTTCCTTGTTTGGAGTTCACCGTGGTTCGTATCCGCATGCAGCGTCTTGGCCGCAAGAACCGTCCGTTCTACCGCATCGCCGCGATCGATCAGCGCACCCGCCGTAACGGCCGCGTCATCGAGCCCCTCGGCGTCTACGACCCGGTTCACCCCGATCCGACCAAGCAGATCGTCATCAACGAGGAACGCATGAAGTACTGGCTCTCCGTCGGCGCTCAGCCCACGGACACCGTCCGCGACATGCTCGCCCGCCGCAACATCGGCGACGTCAAGGCCTGGGAAGCCCAGCGCGCCATCGACCGTGAAGTCGTCGCCAAGAAGGCCGCCGCCGCGGCGGCCGCCGGCGACGCCGCCAAGAAGGCCTGAGTCCTTCCACCGCAACGATCCAACAACCCGGGCATCTCGCCCGGGTTTTTTCATACCATCGCGAACCTCCCTCCGCCACACGACCCCGCCGCGATATCCCCGGCTCCCCGCGCCCACGCGACTACGCTTAATCGGAGGCGTTCCATCGGAGGCTCCGCATGCGGCTTGTCGCGGCAATCACCATCGCCCTCTTCGCCCATGCTGCCCGGGCCCAACCCTTCGAGGGGCCTCTCTCTCCCGTGCACACCGCCGCCGGTTGGACCGAACTCTCGGGCCCCGACGTTCGTCAGCACTGGCAGCTCCTCGGTGATTCCGGTTTCCCCACCGTCGTTTGGTCCGCCGAAAACGGCGAGATTCGTTGCACGCCGAATCCCCGCGCCGGCAGCGGCTGGGATCTGGTGACCACCCGCGAGTTCGGCGACTTCGAGCTGATCTTCCAGTTCAAGCTCTCGCCCAGCGCCAACAGCGGCGTGAAGTACCTCGTCGACAACACCCCGGGCGCGACCCAGGCCTTCGGCCCCGAGTACCAAGTGCTCGACGACGCCGGAACCAACACCCCCTCCGAAGGCAAGCACGCCTCCGGCTCGCTCTACGACATACTGCCTGCGGGAACAGCCAAGAAACTGCTTCCCCCCGGCGAGTGGAACACTGCGCGGATCCGCGTCCGTCACGGCGTGACCCAACACTGGCTCAACGGCACCAAGACCATCGAGACCCGCCTCTCGGGCCCCGAGTGGGACGCCCTCGTCGCCGACAGTAAGTTCAAGGACTCGAAGTCCTTCGCACGCTCCCCCAAGGGACACATCGCGCTCCAGGATCACGGTGGCGAGGTCGCGTACCGCAACATCCGCGTGCGCGAGCTCGACGCCTCGCTCCCGGGCGAAGTTGCCCTCTTCAACGCGACCTCGCTCGACGGCTGGACGCCCATCCTGAACGACGGCGGTCGCGCGGAAGACGTCTGGTCCGTGCGCGACGGTCTTCTCATCTGCACCGGCAAGCCCGCGGGGTACATCCGAACCCGCCCTGACTTCACAAACTACGTGCTCCGCGTTGTCTGGCGATTTGACCCGGTCACCAAGGCCGCGGGCAACAGCGGCGTGCTGCTCCGCGTGATCGGCGAGGACAAGGTCTGGCCCCGCAGCGTGGAGGCTCAGCTTCAGAGCGGGGCCGCGGGGGACTTCTGGAACATCGGGGAGTTCCCAATGAAGACCGACGACGCCCGCCGCAACGGCCGCAACACCCGTCGAACCCACACCGCCGAGCGTGCCATCGGCGAGTGGAACGAATACGAGATCGTCGTGGATCACGACCGCGTCACGATCTTTGTCAACGGTGAGCAGCTCAACGCCGCGACCGCTGTCCTCGAAACCGCCGGCGCGATCGCCCTGCAGTCCGAAGGCACCGAGATCCACTTCAAGACCGTTCGGCTCGCCCCCATCCCCTGACCCCGGAGACCGGCATGCGCACTCGCATCCTCTTGCTCCTCTCGTGCTTCTCATCGCTCGTCGGTTGCGCCGCGAACTCCCCCCGCCCCGCGCCGCACGTCTGGACTGCACCGATCACCTCCCCGACGTTCACGATCACCGACACCCGCACCGGGAGCGAAATCACCCTTGCGCAGCTTGTCGACGCCGCCGCCGTCACGGACGCTGTGCTCATCGGTGAGTTGCACGGCCAACCCGATGGCCAGGCGTTCGAGGCCACGTTCTTCCGGGCGCTCCTCGAAAGGGCCCCGACCTCCCTCGCCGCCCTCGAGTTCCTCGAACGAGACGAACAGGTCCACCTCGACGACTTTGTCTCTGGGATCACCGACGAGCCCGCGTTTACAAAGGCGACCGGTCGCACCCCCGGCAACTACACGCCCGGCCACCGCGACATCATTCTCGCCAGCGCCGCCGCGAAGCGCCCCGTCATCGCCGCCAACGCCCCGCGCCGCTACGTCCGTGTCGCCCGCGCCGATGGCTACGACCGCCTCGGCGCGCTCTCCCTCGAACAGTCCCGGCAGTTCGCGATCCCCGATCCCATGCCCACGGGCGCGTACGAACAGCGGTTCATCGACCTCATGGCCCCCGTCGACGAAAAAGGCAAACGTCCCCGCGAAGAAGACGCACGAAAGATGTTCCGCTCACAAGCGATGTGGGACGCCACGATGGCCGACTCGGTCGCTCAGGCCCTCGCCGCCCGCAAAGGCCGCCCGATCGTCCTCGTGATCGGCGTCTTCCACATCGCCCACAACGGCGGCACCCTCCAACTCCTCCGCGAACACGCCCCCTCCGCCTCTGTTCTCACCATCGCCATGCAGGCCAAGGAAGGTCAGACCGAAATCTCCGCCGCCGACGGCCCCATCGCCGACTACGTCGTCACCATCCCCAACGAAGAGTCGCCCGACTTCACGGCTTCGCGCTGACCGTCAGCGTCGCGCCCGCCGCCGCGGTCTTCTCCACGTGCAGCTTCCGCGTCCGGTGCGCCGACCAGTCCTTCACCCGCAGGTCCGGCGAATCGTCGCCCTCGTGCACCCGCAGCACGTCGTACGTGTTGTTCCGCTGCGCCGGCACGAATCCCGCGTCGCGGATCAGCCTGCACAGCAACGCCTCGTCGAGGCAGTACGTCGTGCCCGCGCTGCTCACGACGTTCTCCTCCATCATCACGCTGCCCATGTCGTTCGCGCCAAACAGCAGCCCCACCTGCCCGATGTGCGGCCCCATCGTCACCCACGACGCGCCGATCGAGTACACGTTGTCCAGGAACAACCGGCTGATCGCCTGCGTCTTCAGATACTGCGTCGCGCCCGCCATCCGAACCCTGCGGCCAAACTCCGCCGCCGCCGGACCCAGCTTCCGATAGTCCACCTCGCCCCCACGCCCAAAGTCAAACGCCCGTGCCACCGCGTCTCCCGGGAACTCCGCGCCCAGCTCCCCGGCTGTCGCGCCCCAGTCCTTCACACGCCCCAGCGGCGTGTTCTCACGCTGAAAAGGCCACGAAATGAACGCCTTGTAGTGCCCCCACGCTTCCGCCCCCGCGCCCTCATGCCGAAGCACGCGATCCT
>JBEIUO010000715.1:0-2150 GCA_040374335.1 Phycisphaeraceae bacterium | reverse complement strand
GCCTCGGAAACCGTGATGCCCTGGCCGGGGAACTGGGGCACACCCGCCGCGCTCAGTTTCTGAAATGTCCACGACTGCGGGCTGCCGGAGCTCCAGCCGACGACAAACTCACCGGTCGAGAGCTCGACGACGTGCGGGTTGCCCCTTGAACAGCGTGTCGCTCGTTACGCGAATGCCCGGCGCCGGAAACGCCGTCGTGCCATCGGGGTTCACGACCTGGAACGTGACCTGCTGCGTGCTCCCGGGAGTGAGCGTGTCCTCGGTGTACACAATCGCTGCGCGCCCGCCCGAGATCGCCACCATGTCGTAGTCGATGGTTGATGAGACCGAGCGGTTGCAGAGCTCGACGCCGTTGGGCGCGATGAGGTCGTAGCCGAAGCGGTCGACGTGCTGGATGCGCACGTCGTACCCGCCCGCGAAGTTGTCGAACCAACAGATGTACGCGCCGCCCGCGCCGTCCGGCACGGCCTTGGGTTGAACCTGATCCCCCGACCGATCCGCGATCGCACGGTTCAACACGGGATCCAGCGACCACTGGGCGTGGGCACCCGCGCACGCGAGCAGCGCCGTCACAACACATGCGATTTTCATCGGGGACTTCTCCTGCCCTCATGGGCTCCCCACACTGTCGCACGAAGGGGGGGCCGCGTCAAGCATCGCGTTCATCGGATGGTTAGTGGACCAAACGAATGGTGACCGGGTACCGATACACGCGACCGCCATTCGCGGCGTTCACGCCGTTAATGACGCCCACAATCGAAACGATCAGAATGGCAACCCACGCCACCGGAGCTATCACCACCCCGACTCCGCACGTCATCAGCCCCACCACCCACGCCACCGCCACCGAAGCAAGCGAGTAAAGCACCATCGAAATCTGGAAGTTCACCGCTTCCTTCCCGTGGTCGTCGATGTACGGGCTCTTCTCGCGCTTCATCAGCCAAAGGACCAGCGACAGGACCACCGGCGCACCCAAGATGCTCGACAGGATGCCCAGATGAACCCACGCCGCGTGCTCACGCTCCCAAGCCTCCGCCGGCATGGCGTCCACGGGTGGCCGCGGCTCGGTGGCCGGTGCGGCCTGTTGCGGCGGCACCGGAGGCGGCGTCACCCCGGGCTCGGGGTTCGGAGAAGAGTCGGGGTTTTCCTGCGGTGTTCCATCGTTCATCGCGTGCTCCTCGCTTGCTTGGGGAACGCGGCCCCCACGTTTCAGGTCTCCGAACGGGTCCAGCCCAACAGCCGCGCCAAAGCCCGGCTCGTCGGGAGTACCCCCAGCGCTTCTGCATCCATGAAGGGTCCGACCGAATCAACCGGTACCCACCGGGTTTCCTCGTACTCCCAGTTCGATGCGGCGGCGAGCGGACGGTCCTCGAAGCTTCCGAGGTCGCACCGCAGCACGATATCGTCGCTCATCACGGCGTGATCGCGCGCGTACGCCACTGGCACGGGCATGCCGGGCATGTCCTCGAGACCAATCTCCTCCGCGACCTCGTCGCGCAGGTGTGCGGCGATGAACTCCAGATCGAATCGGTCCATCGTCGGCGCGGGAACGGCCAGGCCGCCAGAGGGGCCAAACTCCCACGACAGCGGGTAGCGGCTGACCTGTCGACCGCGCTTGCCCAGCAGGACATACTCGCGGCCGCCACCGTCCTTCGCGAGCAAGAGCCCGGTCACGGCGAGCAGCCGCGCACCTGTCCGAACTCGGGGAAAGACGGCCAAGCGGGAGTACCGGTCGCGCGCGACGTGAACGTGTGCGTGTTCGATGTCGACGCTCTTCACGGACAGGATGGGACCATCGTACAGCCGGGGGTTGTGCCCACAGAGCGAGGACCACTCCGCCGCCACCGCGGGCGATGGATCGGGAGCGTCACCCTTCGCGATCGTGACGAGCACGTCGGGGAGCACGATCGGCCACACTTCCACTCCGGGGATGTCGTCGTAGGTCTGCATGCGCGGCGGGCGGGGCTCCGTGAGAAGCCCATGGTAGAGAGTCCCACCATCCCCCGCAGAGCCCCAACCTTCGCACGGTTCCGTGCTCACCGGCGCGGATTGCGGGGCGTGCCTTGCCGGGTTGAGCGCGGGGGACGGCCGGGGCCGGGACCATGGCCGGGTTGATCCACAGGGGCCGAAGCATCCCCGCCAGACTCCGT
>JBEIUO010000059.1:0-8449 GCA_040374335.1 Phycisphaeraceae bacterium | reverse complement strand
GGAGACAATTTTTGGCCGGGGAGGACGAGGGTGACGATGGTGCCGTGGCCGGGTTGGGACCGGAGTTCGACGTGACCACCGGCGCGTTCTGCGACCTTGCGGACGAGTGGGAGGCCGAGGCCAGTGCCCATGCCACGGGACTTGGTGGTGAAGAAGAGGTCGAACGCGCGTTTGCGGACTTCGGCGTTCATGCCACGGCCGCGATCGGCGACGCTGAGGCGGACGGTCTTGCGGTTGGCGGAGGCGGTGGCGGAGATCTGGATGCGTCCCTTGTGGGGGGTGATGGAGGCTTCGTTGGCGTTGACAAAGAGGTTGAGGACGGCCTGGGTGAGCCAGTGCGGGGCGGACTGGACGGCGGGGAGGTGGGCTGGGAAGGAGGCCTTGATACGGATGCCCGAGGGGACGGCCTTGCGGAGGAGGGCACCGACTTGTTTCCACCATTGGGAGAGGTCGGTTTCACAGGTGTCGTCGGCCTGGGAGGTTGGGCTGTCGGGGTCCATGGTGAGGAAGCGGAGGCCGTCGCTGAGGTGTTGGAGGTAGGCGACGGAGCGGCGGACAGCGTTGACGTGGTTGAGTGCGGAGGTGGGGATTCCCGCGTGTTCGATGGCGTTGAGGCGAGCGCGGACGGGGAGCAGGACGTTGTTCATGTCGTGGCCGAGGCCGGCGGCGAGGGTGCCGAGGGAGGTGAGGCGGTCGGTGAGGTGAAGGCGGAGGTGCGCGGTGGCGAGGGCGCGGGTTTGCTCGGTGACGAGCTTCTGGAGGCGGGAGCGGGTGGCGGGAGAATCGCCGCCGACGTCGATCTCGGTGCTGCAGTCGCGGACGATCCCGATGAAGAAGGGCTCTTCCTGGGTCGGGAGATCGGCTCTGGACATGGAGAGTTCGATGGGGACGGCGGAGCCGTCTTTGCGAACGGCATCGAAGCGGTGGGAGCGGGTGAGGGATCTGCCGGGGTCTGCGCGGCGGTAGCGGTCGAGGTAACGGTCGAGTGAGGAGCGGCGGGGTTCGGGGATGAGGACGCGGACGTTTCGGCCGAGGAGTTCGTTGGGTGTCCAACCGAAGACGTGTTCGACGGAGTCGCTGGCGGATTGGATGACGCCGACGGCGTCCATTGTGATGATGGGGTCGAGGGCGAGTTGACGGCGGCGATCGGCGGGAGATTGGCGCGACGAGGCGGCCGGGACGGTGGTTTTCCCGCGTCGTGGGGGGACCTTGCGCATCAGGAACTGTACGGGGAGGGATGGGGATTCCACGGCGTGAAACGGCGGCTGTGGTACATAGGGGAAAGTTCCCTATTGCGGGTGGGAGGTGCGGCGGAGATCATGAGAATGTGAGAGGTTTGGAAGGTAAGGGGACCGAGGAGGAAAGCATGAACGCATTGGCACGCAGGGCGAGACTGATGAAGTTGCAGGCGGAGGAGAATCGAACGCTTGTGAACGCGATTGCGAAGGAGATGTGGGAGCTGCACGGGGGGTGCGGGCGGGTGGACTGGAGGGCGGTGGACCGGGATCTGAGCACGATGACGATGCGGGCGAGCCGGGACGCGAGGCGAGTCCGGCGGGGATAAGCGGACGGGGAGTTGGCGGGTGAGTTGAGGTGGGTTGAGTAGGGCTTGGGAGGGCTGATATTGTGTGGCGGGTTGGAGGGGGGGCGTGGTGCTGGGGAAGGTGGGTGCTGACGTGGCGCAGCCGGTTGTGTTGATGTCGTCGGTGCTTGGGGGGTGCGGTGTGCCGCACGGGTTTAGCACGCGGGTTGGGGGCGTGTCGGCGGGGGTGTTTGCGACGCTGAACTTCGGGAATCCGTCGGACCTGCCGGAGGCGCAGCGGGATTCGCGCGAGGCGATTGCGCGGAACTTCGGGTTGTTGCTCGGCGCTGTTGGAGCGGAGGGGCGGCGGGTGGTGCAGGTTCACCAGGTGCACGGGGCGGAGGTGCACGTGGTGCGGCGTGGAGTGGAGATGCCGGAGATCACGTGGGGGGATGTGAAGGCGGATGCGATTGTGACGGATGAGCCGCGGGCGGTGGTGGCGGTGAGGGTGGCGGATTGCACGCCGGTGTTGTTGTCGTCGGAGGATGGGGGCGTGGTGGGGGCGGTGCACGCGGGGTGGCGTGGGGTGGTTGGTGGGGTGGTGGAGCGGGCGGTGGAGGCGATGCGGGGGCTAGGGGCGCGGGGGATTGTGGGGGCGATTGGGCCGTGCATCAGCGGGCCGGAGTTTGAGATTGGGGAGGAAGTGGTGCGGGCGTTTCGTGGGGTGTTTGGGGAGGATGGGGCGTTGGCGTGGGAGGTGGGGGGAGGGAAGGGGCGTGCGGACATGAAGGCGTGTCTGGCGAAGCAGTTGGCGGGGGTGGGGGTTGAGCGGGTGGAGGTGGTGGCGGGGTGTACGGTGCGGGACGCGTCGCTGTTTTATTCGCACCGGCGGGAGCGCGGGGTGACGGGGCGGATGGTGGGCGTGATTGGGGCGCGTGGATGAGCGGGGCGCGGTATGGGGCCGGGGCGGTTCCTACGCTACGGCCATGCCACTCGAGATTTACAACACATTGAAGCGGAAGCAGCAGGAGTTTGTCGCGTCGGACCCGGCGAGCGTGACGTTTTATTCCTGCGGTCCGACGGTGTACGACGACGCGCACATCGGGAACTTTCGGTCGTTTTTGGCGGCGGATCTGTTGCGGCGTTGGATCGAGTCGCCGTGGTGCGAGCTGCGGGAGCGGGGCGGGGGGGTACACGCGGGTTCGCGGCGGGTGGTGCACGTGATGAACATCACGGACGTGGGGCACATGACGGATGATGCGGAGGGCGGCGAGAACGGCGAGGACCGGATGGCGGTGGCGGGGCGGCGGTTGGCGGAGGCGAAGAAGAGCGGGAAGATTCCGGCGGGGGTGTCGATTGATCCGAACGACCCGTACCAGATCGCGCGGTTTTACGAGGATCGGTTTCGGGAGGATGCGAAGGCGCTGGGATTGAAGCTCGCGATCGAGGCGGATCAGGATCCGACATTGATGCCGCGGGCGACGCAGAATGTGGAGGGGATGAAGGTTGTGGTGGCGAGGCTGATTGAGCGAGGGTGCGCGTATGTGGTGGGGGAGGCGGGCGCGCGGGTGGTGTACTTCCGGGTGAGGAGTTACGGGCCGTACGGGGCGCTCAGCGGCAACACGCTGGAGGCGTTGCGAGCGGGAGAGGGTGGGCGGGTGAGCGATGAGCATCAGTCGCAGAAGGAGCACCCGGCGGACTTTTTGCTGTGGAAGGAGGATCCGTCGCACATCATGAAGTGGGATTCGCCGTGGGGGAAGGGGTATCCGGGGTGGCACATTGAGTGCTCGGTGATGAGTCTGACGCGGCTGGCGCCGGCGCTGCGTGGGCGGGCGGATGCGCAGGCGGCGCTCGCGGAGTTCAGCGTGCCGGATGGTGCGCCGCTGATTGATCTTCACTCGGGTGGGGAGGACAACATCTTTCCGCACCACGAGTGCGAGATGGCGCAGTCGTGCTGCGCGTTCAATGCGGCGCCGGCGGAGGGGAGCTACGCGACGATGTGGTTTCATCCGCGGTTCTTGCTGGTTGAGGGGACGAAGATGAGCAAGAGCAAGGGGAACTTCTTTACGGCGCGGGACTTGTTTGCGCGCGGGGTGGAGCCGGCGGCGTTGCGGTTGGAGTTGATCAAGACGCACTACCGGAGCAACGCGAACTTCACGATGCAGGGGCTGGAGGATTCGCAGCGGATGCTGGATCGGTGGCGGCGGTTCATTGAGGGGGCGAAGGGCAATACGGAACCGGGGCCGCGGGAGACGGCGATCAAGGCGTTTACGAGCGCGATGAACGATGACTTGAACATTGCGGGGGCGTTGGCGGCGGTGAACACGTTTGTGGGCGAGGTGAAGCAGCCCGGTGGCGATGATGCGGCGTTGCTGCGTGCGTTTGACGGGGTATTGGGGGTGCTGGAGCGGGAGCGTCCGAAGGTGGTTTCGAACGACATCGGGGTGTTTGCGGCGGGAGTGGATCCGGATCCGAGGGTGGAGGAGTTGCTGCGGAAGCGGAGGGATGCGAGGGCGGCGAAGGACTTCGCGGCGTCGGACCGGATCAGGGATGAGCTGGCGGGGATGGGGCTGGCGATCAAGGACATGCCCGGGGGAAAGGTGGAGGTGAGGAGGGGGTAAGGAGGGTGGAGCGTCCGAGACTGGCTGGGGTTTGAGGGGCGGGGGTGAAGCGGGGAGGGGAACGGGCCGATGAACGGGGCGTGAAAGCCGCGCCTATTGGTCCGTACATTCTGATCTGCGACGACGAGGCACCGATTCGGCAGGTGGTGCGTGCGCGGCTGCAGTCGGCGGGGTATCAGGTTGCGGAGGCGCGGACGGGGGCGGAGGGGTATGAGATTGCGGTTGCGTCGGCGCCGGCGTTGATCATTTCCGACTACCAGATGTCGGTGATGTCTGGGGTTGAGATGGCGCGGCAGTTGAGGGGAGTGGCGTCGACGGCCGAGGTGCCGATTCTGCTGGTGACGGCGCGTGGGTACGTGCTGGAGCCTTCGGAGCTGGCGGGGACGATGATTCGCGCGGTGATGGGGAAGCCGTTTGGGCTTCGGCAACTGCAGGAGCAGATTGCGGGGCTGCTGGGTGAGGGGGGCGCGAGGAAGGTCGCGTAAGGAGCGAGCGTGAGCGAGGCCCACGAGAATCTGTGGCGTGCGCGGTTGTCTGAGGCGGGGCTTCCGGCGGGTTGGCCGGAGCGCGACTCGCGTGCCGCGCCGCTGGCGAAGTTGCTGCGCGCGGATCTGGGCGAGTTGGGGGAGGCGCGGCGGACGATCGAGGGCTTTGCGGCGCAGATGGGCGGGTGCTTCGACACGATCGAGACGTTGTACTCGATTGGTCGGGAGATGCACGACGTGTCGCAGCCGACGCGGTTTGTGGAGATGGTGGTGGGGCGGTTGTTTTCGGTTTTGAGCTTCGAGTGGTTGGGGTTGATCTTCCTGGACAGCGTGATGTGCCCGGAGGCGTTTCGCGGGCGGAGTCGGTTCAGCGCGATGCCGGAGGTGGAGACGGGGGAGATCGCGGATCGGGTGCGGGTGGAGCTGTCGGGTTCGCCGCTGGTGGAAGGGGCTGTGCTTGCTGCGGGGCGGCTTGATGCGAAGCAGATCGTGCTGCAGCCGATCCGGGTGAAGGACAGAACGGTTGGGTACCTCGCGGCGGGGGGGAAGTACGGGGAGGATCCGCTGGTGACGAGCTACGACACGCAGTTGCTGGAGGCATCGGCGGGGTTTGTGAGTTCGTTCTGCGACAACGTGGTGCTGTACGACGAGCAGCGGCAGATGTTCATGGGGACTGTGGTTGGGTTGACGGCGGCGATCGACGCGAAGGATCGGTACACCTGCGGCCACAGCGAGCGGGTGGCGTTTCTCGCTGGTCAGTTGGCGGAGCGGATCGGGCTGAGCGATGCGGACGTGGAGCTTGTGCGGTTGGCGGGGATCGTTCACGACGTGGGGAAGATCGGCGTGCCGGAAGCGGTGCTGACGAAGGCTGGGAAGCTGACGGATTCGGAGTTTGATTCGATCAAGCAGCACCCGGCGATCGGGCACAGGATTCTGAGCGGGATTCCGCCGCTGGCGCCGGTGTTGCCGGCGGTGCTGCACCATCACGAACGGTTTGACGGGAAGGGGTACCCGCACGGGTTGGTGGGGGAGGCGATCCCGTTCTTCGCGCGGATCGTTTCGATCGCGGATACGTTTGACGCGATGAGTTCGAGTCGGTCGTACAGGCCGGCGATGCCTAGGGATCGGGTCTTGCGGGAGATGGCGGCGTCGGCGGGGGCGCAGCTGGATCCGTCGCTGGTGCTGACGTTCGTGCTGATGGATTTTTCCGGGTACGACGCGTTGATGCGGTCGACGACGGGTGCGGCGCGGGAAGCGGCGTGATTACTCGGTGAGTCGCTTGATCGATGAGCGATCGATGGACCATCTGGAGACGACGCCGAAACCCGGGATGGGGGCGTCGGGGAGTTTCGCGCGAACAACGAGGGTGTCGTAGACGGTGAGGTTGCCGGAGACGAGGAGTGCGCCTTCGCAGGCGGTGCCGCTCGCGTAGACGGTGAGGTTGCCGTTGATCCAGACGACGCCGGCGAGGATGGAGGGGTAGAGGTCGGACTTGTCGTTGTCGGTGGTGCCGAGGTAGGGGGCGCCGGTGGGGTTGAAGTTGGTATTGCGGAGAGACTCGGAGAGGTCGGCGGTGGAACCGGCGAAGGTCATGGGGCCGTCGACGACGAGGGCGGGGAGGTTGGCGAGGAGGGGTTCGATGAGCACGCTGCCTTCGAGTCGGCAGGTGACGCCGGGTTCGAGGATGAGGAGCGTGCCGCGGATGCGGGAGTTACGGAGGTAGAAGTGGGAGCGGCCGCACTCGATGTAGTAGACGCCATTGGGGTTGGTGGCGCCGTAGGGGTTGGTGGATTCGGAGAGGACGACGTTGTCGAGGATGCCGCCGGTGGAGGCGTAGGTGATGCGTGTGCCGATGGATTTGAGGTAGGTGATGGTGTCGGCGGAGGGGAGTTCGGGGGATGAGGCGTCGGTGACGAGGGTTCCGTTGTAGCCGGTGCCTGTGATGATGCCCTTGGCGGACCAGCGTGGCGCATACTGGGACTGGCCGGTGTTGGAGATGGAGCCGCCGGAGGCGACAGTGCCGGTTGCGTCGAGCTCGGCGGCGCTGAGGATGATGTCGCCGCTGACGGCGATGGCGGCGTTGAGGCCGGTGATGTTGCGGAAGACTGGGGAGAAGCGGGCCGAGATGATCTGGTTCGCGTTTCGGAGGGTGGCGGTGGCGGTGAGCTGGATGGGATCGGACCAGTCGTCGTTGAGGGTGGCGTCGACGGGGTCGGAGACGGTGGTGGAGACGAAGGTGTTGCCGGAGCGGAAGGAGGCGATTTCGGGGGAGGCGGAGCGGAAAGTTCGCCAACTGAGGGAACCGTCGGCGTTGACGAGGCCGTACTCGATTCCACCGATGGCGGCGGCGCGTGCGGAGTGCATGTCGGCCTGTGCGCTGGTGGCGGCGAGGTGGGCGCGGGAGACGGCGACGGCGGCGACGCCGACTGCGACGACGATCAGCGCAGAGGCGAGGACGAGGACGTAGGCGGTTGCGCGGCGGTGTGAGTGGATCACTGGAAGGACTCCTCGAAGATGTAGGAGCAGAAGCCGGAGACCTCGGCGACGGTGCGGCTGTTGTGGGTAACGGTGACGGTGACCCGCTTGCGACCGGTTTCGAAGGCGGAGGAGGAGAGGCTGGGCCCGGTGACCCATGCGACGTCTACTTTCCAACGCCAGGAAGCGGAGGCGAGGAGGGTGCCGTCGACGGAGGCGGGAGGAGACTGCGTGTAGCTGGAGTAATCGTCGACGTCGTCGAAGGTGGCGCGGTCGGTGGTGGTTTCGCCGGCGTCGGGGCCGAGGGCGGTGGGGGATTCGCGGTAGGGTTGCGAGAGGATCTCGGTGAGGAGTGAGGATGCGAGAACCTGAGCGGAGGCGCGTTCCTCGGCGGCGAGGCGGGTGCGTGCGCCGTGACCGGCGGCGTTGAGACCGGCGGCGGCCATGAGGGCGATGACGAGGAGGGATACCACAACCTCAACGATGGACATGCCGGAGCGGGAGTTAGCCACCACCACCTCCGAGGACGAGATCGAGGAGATCGAGGACGGAGTCGACGAGCGTTTCGTCGGTGACCATGGTGGAAACGGGCGCGTTTGGTTGCGCGACCAAGCGGCAGGACCTGGATTGGACGGAGGAGTTGATCTGGATGCGAGCGGCGGCGGCGACGAGGCGTTGGGAGGTGGTCGTGGATGTGCTGGGAGACGTGGTGCGACCCCAGAGTCGGTAGAGGAGGGCGCCTTCGGGGAAGTTGGTCCAGCCGACGCCGAGCAGACCGGAGGTGGCGAGTTCACCGTGGCGCTCGGGGATCTCGGTTTGCTTGGCGTAGACGGTTGCGGAGGGCGTGAGGGGCCTGAGGCCGGCGAGTTGCAGCATGATGCCGGAAGTGGGCTCGAGTTGTGTGGAGATGGAGAGCGTGAAGGAGTGTGCAGCGGGGGTGGAGGGCAGGTCCGACTCGGCGACGGAGACGGTGCAGAGGAGGGTGCCGCTGCGTGCGGGTGGCTGGGCATTGTGGACGTGAAGGGTGAGGGTGCCGTCGGCTGTGCTGTTGGAGGCGAGCGTGAGTTCGACGCGTGTCGGGCGCCACGAGACGGTTGAGGAGGGAAGCGGAGGGCGGATGTAGTTGATGATGCTGGTGGTCGAAGTGACGGCGTAGGAGTGCGTCGGGGACTGCGTGCAGGAACTGAGGAGCCGTTCGATGGATTCGGTGTTCGGGCCGGCGATGGTTGCGGAGTGCTGGCGGGAGGTGAAGACAACGCCGAACTCTTCGACGCTCTGGGCGATCGTCGTGCCAACGCCGTTGAGGGTGCGGGTGAGCTGGGTTCCCGGGCCGCCCCATGCGTAGG
>JBEIUO010000324.1:0-4146 GCA_040374335.1 Phycisphaeraceae bacterium | reverse complement strand
GCGCCGCCGGCGGCATCCCCGCGACCGACATCCGCGCCGTAGGCGACGCCGCCCTCTCCGGAATCGTCCCCGACCGCGTCCTCGTCTTCGACGTCGACGCAGCAACCGCCGCCAAGCGAACCCGCGGCGTCGAAAAGACCGGCCGCAAGAAGGAAGCCGCCGGCGCCTCCCTCTTCGACGACCGCATCGAACAACGCAACACCGCCGACACCCACGACAAGATCCGCCGCTCCTACCTCGAACAGGCAGCCGCGAGCCCCACCAACTTCCGAGTCATCGACGCCTCCAAAGACTCCGAAACCGTCTGGTCAAGCGTGGTGGCGGCACTGGGGTGAGGTAGGGAGAGGTGAGGGGTGCCCCGCCCGGTTTGGGTCGTGAGAACCACGATAAATCCCGCCCAGCGCGCCGGGGGGGCCGTTTGCGTTCTTTCTCATTGGACTTACACTGGGCGGCCGAAGAACATCGCCCGCGCTTGGTCCGTAGTTGGAGGGCGGTGGGTGGCGGCGATCAACGGGGGTCTGGAATGACGACGATGCACGCGAGCGCGGCGGGGACAACCGGTGAGGGGACTGTCGGGGCTCCGCTCGCGCAGCTCGTGCGGGAGCGGGTCGCCCGGACGGTGGTGGGGCAGGACACGGTGGTGGATGCGATCCTCATCAGCCTGCTGACCGGTGGCCACCTGTTGCTGCAGGGGGTGCCTGGGCTGGCCAAGACACTGCTCGTGAACGCGGTGTCGAAGGCGATCGACCTTGCGTTCGGTCGCGTGCAGTTCACGATCGACCTGCTGCCCGCGGACATTCTGGGCGCAGAGATCCTCGACGAGTCGACGCGGCAGTTCCGGTTGAGCAAGGGGCCGGTGTTCACGAACCTGCTGCTGGCGGACGAGATCAACCGCGCGACGCCGAAGGTGCAGTCGGCGTTGCTGGAGGCGATGCAGGAGCGGCGGGTGACGATCGGTTCGCACACGCTGAAGCTGCCGACGCCGTTTCTGGTGATCGCCACGCAGAACCCGATCGAGCAGGCGGGGACGTTTGAACTCCCCGAGGCGCAGCTGGACCGGTTCATGCTGTGCCACCGCCTGAACTACCCGACGAAGGATCAGGAGACCGAGGTGCTACGGCGGTCGCTGGCGCTGGGGCTGTCGCGCGAGGGCGGGGGCGCGGTGCCTCGGACGGCGTTTGACGCGATCGAGCAGGAGCCGGTGGTGCGGCTGGCGGAGCTGTCGGAGGCGATGGGGAAGGTGCAGCAGGTGCATGTAAGCGAGGTATTCCTGCGGCACTGCGTGGATCTGGTGGATCGGACGCGTTCGTGCGAGGAGCTTGAGCTTGGGTGTTCGCCGCGCGCGGGGATCGCGTTGGTTCAGACGGCGCGGGCGCGGGCGTTCATCCATGGGCGGACGTACGTGACGCCGGATGATCTGTTTGCGCTGGCCCCAGACGTGATGCTGCACCGGATGCGGCCGACGTACGAAGCGCAGGCGCGAGGCCGGACGACGCGGATGATCCTGGACGAGCTGATGTCGGCATCGTGAGGGGGTGCGGAGTGACGGAGGACCCGGGCCAGACGCCGCCGCCGTTCGAACTTGCCGCGAGGCAGTTCGAGCTTGGGCTGCGCCGATTGGCTGATGATCTGACGTACGGCATGGAGGGTTCGCGCTTCGTGGGGAGCGGGATCGACTTCGCGCAGACGCGGCCGTACTCACCCGGGGATTCGGTGCGGAGCATTGATTGGAAGGTAACCGCGCGGACGCGTCGGGTACATGTGAAGGACTACGAGGCACCCAAGCGCGCGTGCGTGTTCATCATCGTGGATACGTCGGCGTCGATGAGCGTGAGCAGCGCGGCGCTGAGCAAGCACGGCGCGGCGGTGTGGGCCGCGGGCGCGCTGGGTCTTGTGGCGTATCGGCGGCGGAATCCGGTTGCGCTGATCAGCGGCGGGGAGCGTGGGCATTTCCCCGCGCCGTCGCTGATGAGCAGCGCGCTGTATCGCTCGATCGAGGAGCTGCGGCGCGAAGATGCGAACGAGCGCACGGGCGTGGTCGGCGCTCTCTCGCGGGTGCGGCGTGCGGCGCAGCGGGCGAGCCTGATCATCGTGATCAGCGATCTGCACGAGGGGGGCGCGACGGAGGAGATCATCTCCGCGTCGCAGCGGCACGACTGCATGGTGATCCGGCCGATGGATCCCGCGGAGCGGCGGCCGATGCGGGCGGGGTTCATGCGGCTCGCGGAGGCGGAGAGCGGCGCGAGCTTCCTGGGGAGCGCGGGCGCGTCGCTGCTGACGGAGGAGGCGCGGGGGCGCGAGAGTCGGTTGGCGGATTGCGCGGTGGCCCATGTTGAACTGCGGACGGATGAACCGCTGGTGGCGCCGTTGCGTCGGGCGCTCAGCAGTCGTGGCGGAAGGAGGCTTGCGCGATGAACCTTCTGCCGATGGCCATGGTGTGCGCGGTGACGCCGGTTGTGGTGGGACAGGACCAGCCCGTGCCGATCGGGATCGAGACGCGGTACATCTACAGGACAGAACACGCGGTGCGAGCGAAGCCCGTCGTGAGCCGTCAGGACGTGCTGGTGCGGATCGCGGAGCAGAAACAGGACGGCGCGGCGACGCTGTACGACCTTCGCGCGATGCCGATGGTGAAGGGCTCGCACGATCTGCGGTCCGCCCTCGAGCGTGTGGACGGCGGGCCGATGGACGCGCTGCCGCCTGCGATTCTGGAGGCGGCGAGCATTGTGCCCAAGACGCATCGGGGTATTGACCCGCGCCCGGATCCCGCGCCGCCGCGGCTGGGTGGATATCAGATCGCGATGATCGGCGCTGGCGTGCTGTGGCTTACACCGATCCTGTGGTTCGGCGGTCGTGCGTTGCTGCGGCGTCGGAAGGCTCCGGCGCCGGTTGCGACGGCTGCGCCGCCGACGCTCGCGGATCAACTTCGACCGCTGGTGGAGGCTGCGATCGCGGGGCGCGCGACGGTGGACGAGCGAGCGCGGCTGGAGCGGTTGCTCTTGGCGCACTGGCGGGAGCGGTTGTCGCTGGCGGAGATGTCGCCGCACGAGGCGCTGGTGCGGCTGAAGGAGCATGCGGACGCGGGGCTGATCTTGCGGGCGGTTGAGCGGTGGCTGCACATGCCGCCGAGCGCGGGGGATGGTTCGCCGGACGTTGCCGCGCTGCTCGCGCCGTATCGGGGCGAGCCGGTGGTGGTGCCGAACCAGGAAGTGGAGTTCAAACCGATGAAGGCGAACGCGGCACGCGGGGAGGACTCGCGATGAGCTTCTCCAGCCCGTTTGTGCTGCTGCTATTGGTTGTGCCCGTGGCGCTCGCGGTGTGGGAGTGGCGTCGCGCGGGGCATCGGGTGCGGGTGCCGGTGGACATGGCCCGTTCGCGGCGACGGCCGGTGATGGGCTTCACGCTGAAGGTGGCGGCGGTGCTGCCGGCGGTGATTCTCGCGTGCATCATCGTCATCCTCGCGGGGCCGAAGCGGATGGGGCCGCCGGGGCAGGCGCGGTTGCTGACGAACATCGAACTGTGCCTCGACGTGTCGGGGAGCATGTCCTCGCCGATCGCCGGGGGGAAGCCGAAGTTCAAGGAAGCGATCGCGGCGATCGAGTACTTCACCAAGCGTCGCGAGGGGGACGCGATGGGGCTGACGATCTTCGGGCTCGATACGGTGCGCTGGGTTCCGCTGACGCGCGATGTCGCGGCGATCCGGCTGGCGGCGCCGTTCATCGATCCGGACACGCTGCCGGGCGTGCTGGGTGGGACCGCGGTGGCGCGGGCGGTGCGGTATTGCCGCGATGTGCTGCTGCTGGCGCCGGAGGGCGATCGGCTGATCGTGCTGATTTCGGACGGGCAGTCGGCGGATCTCACGGGCGGCGCGGCGGCACAGCTCGGCGCGGAGCTCTCGGCGCAGGGCGTGGTGGTGTACACGATCCACGTGGATGACTCCGAGATTCCGGGTGAGCTGCACGAGCTGACGAACCCGACCGGTGGGCGGGCGTTCAAGGCGACGAACGAGGCGGCGTTCGCGTCGGTGTTCGCCCACATCGACGAGATGCACAAGATCAAGACCAAGCCGACGCAGGCGGAATCCGTGGACGCGTTCGGTGGTCCGGTCGTCGTGGCGCTCGGTGCACTGCCGTTTGAAATTGATGG
>JBEIUO010000664.1:0-2371 GCA_040374335.1 Phycisphaeraceae bacterium | reverse complement strand
TCCACGCGGCCCCGAACTCCCACGCCGTGTTCGACGCAGTACCGCAGCAACGGCACGCCGCGAACGAGTTCGAGGGCGACGAACGGGCGTTGTCCGGAATCGAGGCCCGCGTCGAGGATCTTCGCGATGTTGGGGTGATCGAGTCGGCCGAGCACGCGGGCTTCTTCGCGGAATCGGGCCAACACCTGCGGGGTCGATCGTTCGAGCTTGAGCACCTTGAGCGCGACCGGCCGATCGACCGGCACGCGCTGGCGACCTTCGTAGACGACGCCGAAGCCGCCGCGGCCGATTTCTGCGCCGACGTCGTAGCCGGAGATTCGCAGGCCGCTGTCGGCGGGTGCGGCGTCGTGGAGCAAGCCTTCGGCGCGTTTGTGGGCGGCGAGCAGACGTTCTACTTGGGCGCGGACTTCTGGGCCGGCTTTGGCCAACTCTTCGCTGGCGCCTTCGATATCCGAAGCCTCGCGGCATTCGAGCACGCGGGCGAAGACGTCCTTCACCGATTCACGAACACCCGCGGGTTGCGGTCCACTTCCGGAGGTGTTCGTTGAGTCGTTCATGACGCATCACTCTCGATCAGTTCCTGTAGCCGCGCTCGGGCGAACTCCCAATCCCGCTTGACGGTGCGCACGTTGACGCCGAGCAACTCGGCGACTTCTTCGAGTTGTCGGCCGCCGTAGAAACGAAGGCGGACCACGGTTGCTGCGCGTTCGTCCTCACCTTCAAGGCGGATGAGGGCGTCGTCGAGGGACAACAAATCTGCGGGATCTACGCCCATGGTGGCGGAGAACGAGCCGACGTCGATCTCGACCCCCCTCTTGGGGCCACCGCGTTTGACCGCGCCGCGGGTGCGGGCGTGGTCGACGAGGATGCGGCGCATGGCGGTGGATGCGGCCTGGTAGAAGGCCCGGCGGTGGCCGTAGGGCAATGTGCCCGCTGCGGCGGCTTCGCCCCCGACCCCGCGGAAGAGCCGGAGGTAGGACTCGCTGACGAGGGCGGTTGCTCCGAGGGTGTGGTCGGAGCGCTCGCCCTTCATTTGGCCCGCGGCGATTCGCTTGAGCTCTTCGTAGACGAGTTCCAGGAGCCGGTCCTGTGCGCCGACTGCCCCGTCCCGGGCTGCCTCGAGCAACAGGGTGACGTCCCCAGCCGGTGGTCGTTGCGGATTGCCCTCGGATTCCATGCTTTGACTCCGTTCCCGAGTGTAACCGCTCCCACACGGATGTATACTGGACTTCGGGGTGGCGATTCCACCCCCTGCCCTCGCACAAGGAAACCGCCCATGGCCGATTACCCGAAGCTCAACCTCGCCAAGTGGATCAAGCAGAACAAGAAGAACCTGCTCCCGCCGGTGAGCAACAAGCAGCTGATGAACGAGGCCCAGGACGTCATCGTTTTCGTCTCCGGTGGCCCGAACACCCGCAACGACTACCACGTGAACCCCACCGAGGAGCTGTTCTACCAGCTTGAGGGGGATGTCGCGGTTCGCGTTCGCCCGCTGGATGGCAGCAAGCCCCACGACATCGTGATCAAGGAGGGCGAGCTTTTCCTCCTTCCGCGATGGGTGCCGCACCGCCCGCAGCGGCCCGCGGGCACCGTTGGGTTGATCATGGAGTTCCCTCGTGGCTTCGATGAGCACGGCAATCCGCAGAAGGACGGCCTTCGTTGGTACTGCCCCAAGTGCGACGAGCTCGTGCACGAGGCCCGCTGGGTTCTGCGCAAGATCGACGAGGACCTGAAGATCATCATGGAGGGCTTCTGGGGCGGTCCTGTCGAGAACCGCACGTGCAAGTGCGGGCATGTGATCGAGCGTGCGGGCGCGATCGAGCTTTCCAAGGGCAAGATCAAGCCGGCGGCTTCCAAGGGCAAGGCGAAGGCCGCACCCAAGAAGAAAGCCCCGGCGAAGAAGGCAGGCAAGGCCAAGGCGCGTCGCTAAGCCGCGGCGCCGCTACCCTCATCCCGTGCACGGCCCGGTTGATCTCCATACCCACATCTTGCCCGAGCGCTGGCCCGACTGGACCGCGCGGAGTGGCTATGCGGGCTGGATCGAGCTTGCGCATCACTCGCCGGGGTGCGCGTGCATGAAGCGCAGCGAGCCGGACGGTTCGCGGACGAGCTTTCGGGATATCGCGGCCAACTGCTGGGACCCGGCGGCGCGGCTGCGGGATATGGATGCGGCGGGCATCGGGATGCAGGTGCTGTCGACGGTGCCGGTGATGTTCAGCTATTGGGCGAAGACGCAGGATGCGCTCGATCTGTCGCGGCTGCTGAACGATCACATCGCGGGGATCGCGCGCGAGAATCCGGCGCGGTTCGTGGGGCTGGGGACGATCCCGATGCAGGATGCCGCGGTTGCGGTGCGTGAGCTCGAGCGGTG
>JBEIUO010000773.1:0-1786 GCA_040374335.1 Phycisphaeraceae bacterium | reverse complement strand
TCGAGATGCTCGAGGTACTTGCACGTCCCGCGAGCCACGCACGTTAGCGGATCATCCGCCAGCTTCGTCGGAAGCCCGGTCGCCTTTTGCACCACGTTCGTCAACCCGCGGAGCAGACTACCGCCGCCAGCCATGGTGATGCCGTTCTCGACCAGATCCGCCGCGAGTTCCGGTTCAGCCTTTTCGAGGGTCTGCGTGATCGCGTCCGTGATGTTCTGCACGGGTTCCTGCAGCGCCTCCCGAATCTCCTCGCTCGTGATCACGGTCTTGCGCGGCAACCCCGAGATCATGTCACGACCGCGGACCTCCATCGTCGTCTCGGGACCGATCGGGAACGCAGAGCCCAGTTCGATCTTGATCCGCTCGGCCGTCTGCTCGCCGATCATCATGTTGTACGTGCGCTTCATGTGGTTGATGATCGCTTCGTCCATGTCGTCGCCGGCCGTCCGGATCGACTGACACGTCGCAATATCCGCCAACGACATGATCGCCACTTCCGTGGTCCCGCCGCCGATATCCACGATCATCGACGCGGTCGCCTCCGCGAACGGCAAGTCCGCCCCGATGGCCGCCGCGATCGGCTCCAGAATCAGGTGCGTCCGCCTCGCGCCCGCGTGCGCACACGAGTCGTACACCGCGCGCTTCTCCACCGCCGTAATCCCGCTCGGCACCGACACCACAACCCGCGGGCCAAAGATCTTGCTCCGCCCGTTCACCTTGCGGATGAAGTAGCTGAGCATCGCCTCGGTGATCTGAAAGTCGGAGATCACCCCGTCCTTCAGCGGCCTGATCGCCGTGATCGAGCCCGGGGTCTTGCCGAGCATCTCCTTCGCAACCCAACCCACCGCGTCGCCGTTCATGAGGACCTGGTTTGTCCCCTTCCTGACGGCCACCACGCTGGGTTCATTCAAAACAATCCCTTGGCCCCGAACCGAAACCAGCGTATTGCAGGTTCCGAGATCGATTCCCATGTCAACGCTGAACAGGCCTAGCACGCGGTCTAGAAGCACAGTGGGCCCTTCCTCAAGCCTTGCACGACCCCGTCGGGAGGGCCGTGCCACATCCACACCGGAACGTCCCGTCCCGATGCCCCAAGGTTATCGGCTTGGAACACCGTTTGCCATTCGCCGCGACTATTCCCCGATGATCTCCTAACGCCGCCATTCCGGCAGGCCCCCGCCCGTCCACGGGGCCCCCGCCCGATCCACCTCCGCCGCCAACGCCCCGACCTCCTCCTCCAACCGCCCCAACTCCGCCAACTGAGGCTCAAAGCCCGCCGCCGCGAACTCGTACTGCTCCTTGGCCGCCGCCGTCACGGGCTCGGTCGACTCGCTTACCCCGCCAGCCGCAAACCCGACCCGACCAAACAGCGACGGGGCCTCGGGCTCCAATCGCCGGTCGAACTCGGGATCGCCGTAAAACGCCTCCCTGACCCCCCGAAGGCGGTTTCGCAGACCGTCGGCCCGCCCGAGCAGCTCCAGGGGCGCTCCCGGGGTTTGGGTTACGGCCCGCCGGATCGTCCCCACCCTCTGCTCCAACTCCCCGAGCACCCGCGCCGAGGCGTTCATCGCCCGCTGCAGTTCCTCCACCTTCCGCCGGAACTCCTCTTTCGCCGCCCACTGCTCGCCGCTGGCCGCGTTGGGGTTGAGCGCTACCGCGACGACCTCAAATGGTTCGGGTCCAGCCAGATCCTCGGCCGTCGCGTCTTTGATCCTCGAAAGGGTCACCGTGTACCGCCCCGGCGGCACGGGGTGCCCGGCGGGCCCGCCCAGGCTCCCGTCCGTCC
>JBEIUO010000751.1:0-1927 GCA_040374335.1 Phycisphaeraceae bacterium | reverse complement strand
CGATCCCCCCCACCACCACGACCACTCCCAGCCCGATCAACTTCCGACCACCCCGACTCGTCCAGAAGGGGCGGCTGGAGGTCGAGGTCGTGGACTGTGCCAGGGTCGTCATCCGTGATGACGTGTCCGGCACCCGGGCTTCGGCAAGGGTTGGAAGCATCGTGACAGAAACCACCGCCGCGAGAAGCACCTTTCGACCACCCATCGCATACCTCCCGTCCGAGTCAAACGCCGAGCAGATCGCAGAGCCCCTCGAGGTCGCGGCACCGGAAATCGGGCGAGGCAGACGCGACGGGGGTGGCGCCGTTGCCATCCTTCCCCGCCCGTCGATCGATCCATACACACGGGATACCCAACCGGCGGCATGGGGCGATGTCATGATACAAAGATTGGGCAGCGTGGAGCCAGCCATCCTTCAGATTGTGACGTTCGCGGGCGGCCTCGAAGTTCCGCGTTGAAGGCTTGTATGTCCCGCAGGACTGGGCCGTGACGACCCAATCCACGGGGATGCCGATCGCGGCAAAATGGGCCTGGATAAGGTCTTCGTCAATGTTGGAAATGACGCCGACTTCGAACCGGGTTCGAAGCTTCGTGACTGACGCGACCGTGTCAGGGAATGCTGGCCAGTGTGTGATCGAATCAACGAGGACACTCCGCCGGTCGGCGGGGATCGAAACTCCGAGGGAGTCCCCCACCATCGCGGCGGCGCGGGTGAGCACCTCGCGATACGGGAGGTAGGGACCGGCCTCCAGCGAAGACTCGGCGGCGGCGTACGCCTGGAGGATTCGTTCGTCCTTCTGTTCTGGAGGGAACAGGGGCCGCAACGCGGCAAGAAGGCCCTGCTCCCAGTCCACAAGGGTGCCGTAGCAGTCGAAAGTGACCGTGCGGCCCGAGGTCGGGGCGATCATGGCTGAGGGGGAGCGGGTTGCCGCGCGGATGCGATGAGCAGCCCGATGCCAACGAGTACGAAGGCGACGCGGATGAGCCAGCCGATCGTGGGTCCCCACAGGTCAACCCAAGCCATAAGGATGAGCTGCATGCCGAGGTAAGGCAGGAGCGCAGAGATCGCGGCGAAGACGATGAGGGTCCAACCCCATTGACGCATGTGTCACCTCCCGGCCTGAGCGTACTGAATACGCCCGGGGATCACAAGCGGCCGCACGCTCAGTTGCGCTTGGGCTTCTTCGCGTTGTCCGGCTCGTTTGCGCGCTTTGACTGGGAGGAGGCCGAGATACGGATGGCCTGCTCGGCTTGCTCGGGGGCCTTCGGGGACACAAACCATCCCCAGAAACCCGGGGAGCCGTAGCTCACCACGTCCGTCGGGGGATGGAAGTGGAAAGCGAACGGCAGGATGTGGTCGAGCTGGTCGTTGGTGCCGAAGTACTTCCACGGGCGATCCAGCGCGGCGGGACGGTTGCTGGTCTTGCGGAGCTTGACGACGTCAATCGGAATCCAGTTGATGGTGTTGTTCTTCTCGTCGTACAGGCAGAACTCAACCCAAGTGCGGAGCTTGCTGGACTTGCCGCCCTTGTCGAGCCAGCGGTCGCCCTTATCACCAGCCTCATAGCCAACGACCAGCCGGGTCGGAAGACCGGCCTTGCGCATGAGGGCCGCCAGAAGCACGGTCATGTCGTGCTCCGAGCCCTTGCCGTCGATGAGGGTCATCGAGGGGTCCTTGAGCGCGATACCGGCGAGCTCACCCGTGCGGGGGCGGAACGTCAGGCCGTCGCCGTTGGGCTGAACCGTCTGCCAGACCTTCGCGGTGATCATCTTGGCCAGGGCCGCGGGACTCACGGACTTGAAGTCCGAGAGCTTCCACTCTGCCTTCCACAGGTCGAGGGCCCGCTGAATCGCGGCATCGTCGTACTTTGCGACCTGACCGGAGGCGTCCAGCCCGTTCTCGATGAAAAGCTGGGGCGTCAAGGAT
>JBEIUO010000291.1:0-4422 GCA_040374335.1 Phycisphaeraceae bacterium | reverse complement strand
CGGGCCGCCGAGGGCCAGCTGATCGGGCACGCCGCCGATGGTGTTGCCGAGGAAGCCGGCGATGCCGTCGCCGTCGGCGTCGATGAAGTCGTTCGTTGAAGCCTGGGCACGCACGAAGTTCTCGAGCAGTGAAGCCCCCGAGATGTTCACCACGCCGCCGATCTGAGCCGAAGCCGTCCCGGCGCAGGCGCCGGCGACCGCCAACAGAGTCCAAGCCCGCATGTTCTTCTGCATTGGGATCCTCTCTTTCAGTGATCGGCTCGCGAGCCGACACTCCTCTTCATACACGACGCGCGCAGGAACACCCCCGTCACGCGACGTGAACTCTCGCCACAACTCAGCCCATCCTGGTCAATCAACCCCGCCCCCACGCGGGTCTTCCGTCCCCAAAAAGCCGTTCACGAGAATCTCTCTCGTGCGCGGCCGTGTGTGTGTCCTTAGCGGGCCTCGGGGATCACCCGATCGTCGCCAGAGATGCTCCAGAACCGATCGCCCCAGAGACGCTCCTTGATGGTGTCCTTCAAGGTCTTGTTCTCCGCGTGCCCGTCCACAAAGCCGAAGTTCGTCGTCCCGCCCTCGGCGTTCGCGCGGGCCTTGCCCCAGAAACGACCCACCGCGTTCAGCGAGCTCTCGCTGCCCTGGTCGATAGCGCCCTCGGGGATGTCCGACAGCGCGAGGATCTCGCTCTCACGCGGATAGCGGAACCGGCCCTGCGGCGAAACGCCCAGCGGCTCGCTGTACACGTCCACGCCCGCGCTCACGCCCACGAACGGCGTCACCGGCCGGTGGCTCTTGAACAGCGATCCCACGCGGATCGCCTGGTAGTTCTTGTCGGGGTTCAACTCCGTGATCAGGATCACCTTCGACGGATTGAAGATCATCGTGTCGTTCACGAGCTCGTTCTTGCGGTCCCCGCCGCTCGCGAAGAACTTGTTCCGCGGGAAAATCGCCGCGTTGCCCACGAAACCGATCCGCTTCACCTGGCGATCGTTCGGCGTCGACGCGCCCGCCGTGCCGCCCAGGTCGTTCTGCTGCTCCGGCTCCCAGTCCTTCGCGTTCGACCCCGGGTTCGTCGCCGGTGCGCCGCCGTTGGGCATCCCCGGGCTCTGGAACGCTTCTTCGTTCACCGAACCGCTGCTAAAGAGCGCGTAGCTCCAGTGAACGTACCCGTGGTTCGGGTTCGGGTTCGAGAGCTGCTGATCGTTGATGTCCCAGTCCAGCCCCGTCTCGTCCTTGCCGTACACGTAGTGGGGGGGGAACAGCTGCTTCCCGCCCGCGGCGTACACCGCAACGCCCTGCGTCACCGAGCGTGCGTTCGCCAGACTCTTGGTCTGCCGCGCCGCCTGACGCGCTGCGCCCAGCGAGGGCAGCAGAATCCCAATCAACAACGCAATGATCGCGATCACCACCAGAAGCTCGATCAACGTAAACCCGCGACGCGAACCCGTGCTCTGCATGTCAGTCTCCATTGAGAGGCCGCTCCGCCGCGCGAATGGCGGCGTGTCCTTCAAGCGGAGAGAGACTAGTTACCCACGCTTTCGCAAGTGTTCAGATCGCGCGATCGCCGCGCGAAGACTCCTCCGACGCGCTCCCGGACGTCTGTGTCAAGAACGTGTCAAGCTCGCGCAAAGTCTCCCTCCGTTCCCACCTCCGCCGCTCGCATGCGCTCCTCCACATGACAGAATCCGACCGATCCTCTCTCATCACCCGAGGAGAACGCGCATGTCCTTCCGATTCCGCACGTTGTTCATCAGTGACCTCCATCTCGGTATGCGCGGCGTCCGCGCCAACGAGCTCTCCGCCTTTCTCAAGCACCTCGAGTGCGAACGCCTCTACCTCGTCGGTGATATCCTCGACCTCTGGATCCTCCGCCAACGCTGGCACTGGCCCATCTCCCACAACCAGGTGGTCCGCCGCATCCTCAAGCTCGCCCACCGCGGCACCACCGTCACCTACATCCCAGGAAACCACGACGACGCCCTCCGCCAGTACGCCGGCATCGAGCTCGGCGGCGTTCGCGTCGCCCATCAGGCCCTCCACCGCACCGCCGACGGCAAGACCCTCCTCATCACCCACGGCGATGAGTTCGACCTCGTCGTCAAGCACTCCCGGCTCCTCAGCGTCATCGGCGCCCGCGCGTACGACCAGCTCCTCGCCCTCAACCGCGTCGTCAACGGAGCCCGCGCCCTCTTCGGCCTCAAGCCCTGGAGCTTCGCCACCTCCGTGAAGCTCAAGGTCAAAGGCGCCTGCACGTTCATCTCCTCCTTCGAGGGTGCCGTCGAGGCCGAAGTCCGCCGACGCGGGCTCGACGGCGTCGTCTGCGGCCACATCCACCAGCCCGCCCTCCGCCACGGCGAGATGATCTACGCCAACTGCGGCGACTTCATCGAACGATCCACCGCCCTCGTCGAACACCTCGACGGGCGCCTCGAACTCATCAGCATCGAAGAACTCCTCGAAGCCGCGGCGATCCAACCCAAGATCTACGCCGACGAGGAAGTCCCGCTGGAGTTCCCGGTTTGACCGCCCCGCGCATCCTGCTGTGCAGCGCGGCCGTCGGCCACGGGCATTGCCGCGCCGCCCAGGTGCTCGGTAACACCCTCGCCGCGACGGGAGCGCACACCACGTTCCTCGAAGCCCTCTCCTTCGCGCCCGGTTGGTTCAACTCGATCTACCGCTCCGGGTACCTAAGCGCCATCAAGCGCGTCCCCGCCGCGCAGCGTTGGCTCTACCACTCAACCGACCACCCGTGCAACGGTCGCTCCGGCGGTGAATGGCTCGAACGCCACGCGATGAAGGCCTTTGCCGCCGCCGCCGCGGCCCACAAGCCCGACCTGATCCTCTGCTCGCACTTCCTCTGCACCCGCGTTCTCTGCTCGGCCCGGGACGCCGGCCTGCTCAAGGCCCCCATCGCGGTCTGCGTCACCGACCTCCACCCCCACGGCGTGTGGCTTCGCACCCAGGCCGACCTCTTCCTCTTGGCCTCCGCCTCCGCCGCCGAGCACGCCCGCGCCCAGGGCATCCCCCCATCCCGCGTCGTCCCCGTCGGCATCCCGGTCGACGCCGCCTTCGGCAGCACCTGCCGGACCACCTCCCGCGCCGCCCTCAGCATCCCCCCCGAGACCCCAACCATCCTCTTCACCGGCGGCGGCCTCGGACTCGGCGGCCTCGATGCCGCCGTTGAGGGCGCTCTCGCCGCCCCCGCCGCCGCGCACATCGTCGTCGTCTGCGGACGCGATGAAGCCCTTCGCGCCCGTCTTCATACCCGCCTCGCCGCCGCCAACCGCCCCTTCACCCTCCTCGGCTTCACCGACCAGATGCCCCAACTGATGGCCGCCGCGGACGTGCTTGTCGGCAAGCCCGGTGGCCTCACCACCGCGGAAGCCATGGCCAGCACCCTCCCCATGGTCCTTCTTCAGCCCATCCCGGGTCAGGAAGAGGCCAACGCCCGCGCCCTCGTCGCTTCCGGGGCCGCCATCCTCGAGCCCGACCCCCGCGCCGCCGGGTCCCAGGCCGCACGCCTCGCCCTCGACCCCGCCACCCTCCATTCCATGAAGGCCGCCATCGCCGGATCCCGCTCTCGCTTCGACCCCGTCGCCGCGCGCGACCGCGTCCTCGCCCTCCTCACCGCCTAACTCACCGCCCCCCGCTCCACACCCGGGCGGCGCACACCACTGCCGCGACCTCAATCCGCATCACGTGCGGCCCGAAGTTCGCGACCAGCACTCCCCCCTCCCGCATCGCGGCAAGCTCCCGGTCATCCCATCCCCCCTCGGGGCCGATCAGGAGCGACACTTCGTCCGCGCCCCCGTCCCCCACATAGGCCTGCCCGGTCCCGTCCGCGACCACCAGCTTCGCCCCGCTCCCCAGCATCGCCCCCAGCTCAACCCCGTCCCCGATCTCCAGCAACCACTCCCGCCCCGACTGCTTCAGCGCCTCCTCCGCCACCCGCTCCAGCCGCTTCATCTTCCCCTCGCGCGGCTCGACCACGCTTCTCCGGCTCACGAGCGGTGCCCACGACGCGGCGCCCACCTGCGACAACCCGTCGATCATCTGCTCCAGCCCGTCCCCCTTGGGGACCGCGCTGTACACCCGGACCAGCGGGCGGGGGCGTTCGACGTGCCGGACCTCGGGGGCCTCGACCTCCACGACCCACTCGCCGGACCGCTTCTCTTTGTGAATATTCACTATCTTTCCATCGGCAGCACTCCCCTTGCCATCGCAGAGGCGGACGGGGTCCCCGACCTCGAGGCGTTTGACGCGGGCGGCGTGGTGGGCCTCTTCGCCCTCGATGACCACGCGGGCAGCACCCCCTAAACCGGTGGTAGAGGCCCGCGACTTGAGTTCCGGCAGATAAATGGTGTGTGTCGCCATAGATTCAACCTGTACCGGTTGTCCGAGCCGGTGGGGGTGTTCCGGGGG
>JBEIUO010000260.1:0-4805 GCA_040374335.1 Phycisphaeraceae bacterium | reverse complement strand
GGGTGGCTGCGCATCCACCCACCCACATCGCGACCAGAGACAGTATCGGGATCAACCTGAGCATCTCGCAAAGTAGCACGGAGGACTTGCCGCGTCGACCGCTCACCGAATCTGAACGCGACGGCGCGGTACGATCCTCAACATGACAGCACCGGGTATCCCCCTCCTCACCGCCACCTCCCGCCGCTCGTACCTCGCGCCGCGGGAGCGAGTCGCCGATGCCATCCTCGACTCCGAGGGGCTCGCCAAGTTCGAGCCCTCGATCACGCGCATCGACTTCGTCGACCGCGGCAGGCTCGAACGCGTCCACATCCAAGGCCTGCCAGAGCCCATCGAGTTCACAATCCGTCGAGAGAAGGACTTCGAAGGCGACATCTCGATCTCTGAGAGCGCGCAGATGCCCGCGGGCCTCACGATGTTCAACTACACCGTGCGTGCCGCGAAGACCGCGACAGTCGTCGAGGTGCAGATGTCGGTCTTTCTCCAAGTCACAGGAGTTGATCCCCACGCGTACGCCGACCACATGGCCCGCGGCCTCGGGCAGATCCTCGAACGCGTGGGCATCCTGCTCGGAGAGCCCGCGCCGCCCGCGGCGGCCTCGCTCGATCGCTACCGCATCAAGATCGGCCGCGCCAGTGTCGCCAAGCCCAAGGCGCTCCTCACCGGCTCACACTTCGGCGGCCAGCCCGACTGGATCTCTGCGCCACAGTGGCCGGTCTCGCGCAGCTCCGCGAAGCCGATGCGTTTCGTGATGCAGTTCGAGATCCCCGAAGCGTTGCGCGCGGGCGGACACCGCATGGCGTATCTCTTCATGTCCACCGAGTTCGGCGACGACGCTGGTCACCCGTGCGAGGCCGAGGGGGGAGAGAACGCGGTGCTCCTCCAAGGCGGCCCCTTGTTCGAGCCCAACTGCATCACCACGAACACGCCCACCGGGCCCACGCTGCAGAAGGGCACCAAGCACGAGTACTCGAGCATCTTCGACTACGAAGAAGGCTCTCCCGATGCACAAGGGCCGCTCACGATCGCTCCCGCCAAGCCCGGCGACGAGTTCCCCGAGTTCAGCGCACTGGGCGGCGAAGTCGAGTGGCTCCAGAACGACGAAACGCCCGCGGGCGGCCCTTGGTCGCTGCTCGCGCAGTTCGTCAACGAGCACTTCCCCTGCTGGGTTCCCTTTGACGCCAACTTGTACGTCTTCATCTCACGCGACGGCACGCAAGCCCGCATGCTCTACCAGTTCACCTGATCAACCGCCCCGCATCAGGCGACAACTCCAGCAACGACTCCGTCGAGTACCACCCGTCCGCGGTGCAGCCGCAGTTTCCGAACGTCACTCTCACCGCCGCGGCGTCCTCCGCATCGAGCACCGCCAAGCCGGCGCCGTCCTCGTACTGTCCGCACCACACAACGCGGAGACCCGCTCGATTGGCCGCATCCACTCCGCGACCGATGTCGCCGCACGACAGGATCACGTACTTCCGCATTCCCTGCATTGGTTTCGCGGGATCGGGCACGCGCTTGGCCTTTGCGGCCTCTTCCAACGCCAGCGTCTCACGCAGCGACAGGTGCGCCCGCATCACCCGCATCTCGGGCGCAAACTCGCCCGCGATCACGCCCGGGTCGGTCCCCACCCACGCGCCCGCTTCCTCCAGCGACGCCGTGTCCAGCACGAAGAGCCCACGCCACGTCTTGTCCGCCGGCGCCTCGAAAGGGCCCGCGATCAGGAGTTTCTTCTCGTCCGCGAGCCTGTTGATGTTCGCCATGTGGCCCGCGAACATCTTCTGCCGCGCGTCCTTTGTACCCGCGCCGGTCGTCGGTCCGCTCTTGAGGTTCACGAAGACGAACTCCGCGCGGCCCCGGGAGGCGCAACCACCACAGAGCATCACGAGCGCGACCAGCACGATGATCGGGAGGATCTTCATGGGACGGAGCATACCACACTCACGAGGCTACTTCAGCGTCGCCGCCGCCTTCAGCGCCGCGTCGTAATCCGGTTCGCTCGCGACTTCCTTTACGATCTGCTGGTAGCGCACCACGCCGTCTGCATCGATCACGAAGACCGCCCGCGCGAGCAAGCCGTTCTCTTTGATCTCCACACCCAACGCTCGCCCGACCTCGCCGAAACGCGCATCGCTGAGCAACTGCACGTTCGTCGCCCCGCTCGCGCCGCACCAGCGCTTCTGCGCGAAGGGCAGATCGCGCGACACGATCACCACCGTCGCACCGCTCAACTCCGCCGCCCGGGCGTTGAACTCCCGGGCCTCCTTGTCGCACACCGGCGTATCGACCGAGGGCAGCGTGCACAGCACCAACGTCTTGCCCTTGAACTCCGCCCCGGCTTTCACGGACATATCCGCGCCCACGGCGCGCCACTCCGGCGCACGGTCCCCCACCGCGATCGGGCGGCCGACGAGCGTCAGCGGGTTGCCCTTCATCGTCACGAGGTCCGTACGCTCCGCTGGATGCGACGAAGCGCACCCCTGCAGCGCGACCATTGACCCACAGACCACAGCGATCATCATCCTTCGCATCGTTGATTCTCCGTTGCTATGCCGCGACACGACCCGCGGTCCTCGTGTCAACCTCTCCGCACTCGGGGCAGCGTCGCGAGTCGCCCTTTGGCACCCGGCTCAAGTCGTACCCGCATCGAACGCAGGTCCCCCGGTCCGCTCGCTTGCCACCCGTGATCATCCCGTGTGCAAAGGCCGCGGCTATCGCGAACCCAAGCATGGGCTGCCACAGAGGGACCATGAGACGCGACGCACGGGACGACCCCGCACGGAACGGTCGCCACGCCGCGGCAAAGCCGCTGTTCCACCCCGGCTGCACGACGAAATGGAACCCCTCGGAAGGGGCAGGGGTGATCGGCCCCCAAGGCCGCGCGTACGGATCGCGCCCGATTTCAAAGCAGCCGCTGCTTACGCCGATGGCCCACGAGTTGTACATCGCCAGGATCGCGGTGTTCGCGGATGCGAGGAATCCGCCGATACTGAGCACTGCGAGCACCCCGCACACGAGGCGAACCCGGCGGGCCAGCTGAAATGGCTTGGTCTGAAGCACGGAACTCATGCGGTGCATCCTTGCTCGGGGCGTTGCCTGCCTTCTCTTGCGAGGCCGGAGTCAGATGGTATGGTGCAAATCACCTTCCGAGGCCCCCCTCGATGAACTGATGGCCGAACCCGACGCCCTCCAGAGCGCCACCAAGAGCCAGGTCCGAGAGGCATTCGCCCGGTACGCCACGGACCAGAATCAGGTCACCGTCGTCGTAACCCCCAAGGCAGAGTGACCGAACCGGGAACAAACACGCCAGCCCCGCGTACGATTGGGGCATGATCCGCACGACACTCGCAGGCTTCATCTTCGCGTCCTCGCTCGCCTTCCTGCCCGCGTCCGCTCACGCTCAGCCGGAGACGGGAGCCGCAGCGTTAGCACCGGCTCCATCGCTGCGGCTGACCGCGGTCGCCGGTGACGTGCTGCGGTACAAATGGACGGAATCGACGTGGCAACGCACCGCGCCGATCGAGACGCCCGAGGGCGGCCAGGTGCGAGAAGGATCGCTCGAGGTTCACGCCGCGTTCGCGGTGAAAGAGGTCAACGCGGACGGTTTCACGCTTGAGCTCACCTTCGAGCGCATCCGTGTCAGCGCGAAGGTTGGCGAACGCGATGTCGCATACGACAGCGCGAACCCCGGCCCCAAACCACCTCCGATGGAAGGACAGGAGATGGAGCGTCCCTTCGAGAGCTCCATCAAGCCCCTCATCGGCCACCCCGTTACGGTCAAACTCGACGCCACCGGCCGCGTCGCGGAGATCTCCAACGTGGGTGCTCTGCTCGACATGACCGCCCCGACCGCGCGATTCGGTCTTCTGCTCATGTCCGTTGAGTCACTCTCCGCCAAGTTCGGCTCCGCGTTCACGGCGTGGCAGCCCGAACCCCCGACCCTCACCTGGCAGAGCCAGCAGATGGTCCCCTACGTGCCCGGCATCCTCTTCGACGTCGCGTACGCGCACGAAGCGAAGGCCATCGAGGGCGGCATCACGGAAGTCACCGGAACCGGAACGCCCACCCTCAAGGTTCCCAATCCACGCCGCCTCGGCACACGCGAGATCAAGTCGAGTTCGCTCACCTACACCCAGCGTTGGAACAACACCCTCGGGCGCGGGGACTCCACCGAGCACAAGCAGGAGAGCGTCGTTCTCCTCAAGGCCCCGGAAGAGGGCCCCGGCAAGCAAGCCCTCGTCACCAGCCGAATGCACGGCCGTCTCGAGCGGGCCAGCCAGGTCGAGGCCGTTCCGGAAGCCCCCAAGCCGACCGGAAACTGACCCCGGACTCCCACCCCGGCGCGACCTAACATTCTCCCCGCGCCCTCCCGGCGCGGCATTCGGGAGTTCATGATGCGCGCGATCGTCACCGGCCAGATCGGAATGGACAAGAAGCCCTTTATCGAGGGCGCGGCACAGTTCGCCGGCACCCAGGGCGAGCCGCTCCACATCTACAACGTCGGCGACATCATGTACCGCGAAGCCCCCGACGTGAAGAAGGGCCGCATCCTCGACCTCCCCATCTCACGGCTGAGCTCCCTCCGGCGCGCGGCGTTCAAGGACATCATCTCCGACTCCCGCGACCAGAAGAACGTCGTAGTCAACACCCACGCCACCTTCCGCTGGCGGCACGGGCTCTTCAGCGCGTTCGACTACGACCAGATCCAGAAGTACACCCCCGACCTCTTCGTCGCCCTCGTGGACAACATCGACGTCGACCACCACCGCCTCCGCGAGGAGCACGAGATCGACGCCACCCTCACG
>JBEIUO010000370.1:0-3814 GCA_040374335.1 Phycisphaeraceae bacterium | reverse complement strand
CCGCCACCCTCCGTGGTCGTATCAACGTCCCCGTGACCGACCTCGGCAACGCGGGTGCGCAGTACCTCCTCGAGGTCCAGTACGTCAACCACGACGAGCCCCTCACCAACCGCACCAACAACTGCTCCTACCGCCGCATCACCACCACCGCGACCAGCTTCACCAGCGCCGCGCTCACGCAGGTCTCCCGCACCGCCATCCAGGGCTGGCAGGACCTCGACTCTTCCGTTACCTTCGTCAACGTCGATGTTCCCAGCGAAGGCCGCTTCGAAGTCGCTTACAAGGTGACCGACAACGGCAACGGCACCTGGCACTACGAGTACATCGTTCACAACCAGACCTCGCACGTGGGCTGCAAATCCTTCAGCCTCCCGATCCCCGCGGGCGTGACCCTCTCCAACGTCGCCTTCCGCGATATCGGCTACCACAGCGGCGAAGTGATCTCCGGCACCGACTGGACCAGCTCCACCGCCGGCGGCTCGCTCGCCGGGAACCCCCACACCATCGCGGCCAACCCCAACCCCAACGCGATCCGCTGGGGCACCAGCTACAACTTCCGCTTCGATGCCTCCGCTCCGCCCGTCCCCGCCGTCGGCACCCTCGGCCTCTGGCGCACCGCCAGCAGCGTCAACTTCACCGGTGTGGTCCCTTGCTCCGCTGGCACCTTCACCCAGCAGCCCGCCGCGCAGAGCCCCTGCGTTGGCCAGCCCGCGAGCTTCACTGTGGCCTTCCCCGGCGCCACCGCGTACCGCTGGAAGAAGGACGGCAACGCCGTCTCCAACGGCGGCACCATCAGCGGCGCTGCCACCGCCACGCTAACCATCAGCTCCGTCACCGGCGCCGATGTCGGCTCCTACACCTGCCAGGTCAGCACCTCCTGCGGTGAGCCCTCTTCCAACCCCGCCAGCCTGGCCGTCGGCACGGCCCCCAGCTTCACCAGCCAGCCCGGCAACCAGTCCGGCGCGACCGGCGCGACCATCGTCCTCTCCTCGGCCGCCAGCGGCTCGCCCACCTACACCTGGTCGCACGACGGCAACCCCGTCGGCAACGGCGCCACCGGCTCCGGCAGCACCATCTCGGGCGCAACCACCGGCATCCTTACCATCACCAACGCCCAGTCCAGCGACAGTGGCTCCTACGTTGTCACCGCCACCAACAGCTGCGGCAACGCCCCGAGCAACCCCGCGACGGTCGACATCGGCTGCCCGGCCGACTTCGACGGCAACGGCAGCGTTGACGGCGACGACGTGATCGGCTTCTTCGCCGCCTGGGACACCAACGACTCCGCCGCCGACTTCGATGGCAACGGCAGCGTTGACGGCGACGACGTGATCGGCTTCTTCGGCAACTGGGACGCCGGCTGCTAATCAGCTCCGGTCGTTTCACACAACCGTGAATACCAGGAACCCCGGGCGAAAGCTCGGGGTTCTTGCTTTCTCTGCCCCTCGGGCCTGTCCGTCGTAACGCCCCATACCATCCCCCATGACCACGCAGCCCGTCACGCTCCGGACGCTCTTCCGCATGGCCAAGGACCGCACCCCCTTCGCCTGCTTGACCTGCTACGACGCCACCACCGCGCGATGGCTCGAACGCGCCGGTGTCCCCGTGCTTCTCGTCGGTGACTCCGCCGCGGAGGTCATCCTCGGCTTCAAGCGAACCATCGACATGCCCCTGGACTTCGCCGTGACGCTCACCGCCGCGGTCAAACGCGGAGCTCCCAACACCGTGATCATGGCCGACATGCCGTTCATGTCGTACCACGCCGACGACGCCTCCACGCTGCGAAACGCCGGACGCTTCATGACCGAAGGCCAGGCCGACTGCGTGAAGCTCGAGATCGACCGCTCCCACGCGCCGCTCGTCGAGAAGCTCACCCGGGCCGGTATCCCAGTCGTCGCCCACATCGGAAGCAAGCCGCAGCAGGCCGCGCTCAAGGGTGGCTACTCCAGCGCGGGTCGCACCGAAGCCGAGATCGAAGAGATCGTCTCCGACGCCGTCGCCCTTGAGCAGGCCGGCGCCGTCATGCTGCTCGTCGAAGCAGTCCCCGACCAGGCCACCGACCGAATCCTCCAGTCCACCTCCGCTCCGCTCATCGGTATCGGCGCAGGCACCGCATGCCACGGCCAGGTGCTCGTCGTCCACGACCTCCTCGGACTGACCGACCACCCACCCCGCTTCGCCGCTGCCGTTGCCACCGTCGGCGACGCCATCAAGACCGCCGGGGAGGAGTGGGTCCGCCGCGTCGCCGCCCGCCAGATCGGCGGCGTCCGGTACGAGATGAAGCCCGGTGCTACCCCGGCGACCTCCCAGACGCGCGGATAACCAAAACCGCCGGAAGGGGGACGACCTTTTCCCGAATCGACGCCCCTCGGGCGTCCGAAGTAGAGTGGTCGAATCCCGATCCAGTTCGGGGGTCTCCGCGTATCAGATTCGGGCACGCCTCCGCGGCCCGGGAGTGAAGCGATGCGACGATTCGTTGCGTTCGGTCCGGCCTTTGTCGTGCTGCTGAGCGCGATCACCGTCCTCATGATCCTCCCGGGTGCGATCCGACGCGTCATGGCCGAACAGGCACGCGCCCGCGTCGTCCTCGCCCAGCGCGAGATCGACGACGACGATGTTCTCGACCGCCTCAACCGCGCCGTCCGCGCTGTCGCCGACTCCGTCGAGCCCTCCGTCGTTCACATCGAGGTGCTCTCCGAGGGCCGCACCTCGCTCCGATCAAGCTCCGGCGCGGGATGGGTCTTCGACGACGCCGGCCACATCGTGACCAACGCCCACGTCGTCGCCGGCGAAACCGCGATCCAGGTTCAGTTCTTCGACGGACGCCTCGTCCGCGCTCAGGTCGTGGGTTCCGATGCCGCCGCGGACGTCGCCGTCCTCAAGGTCGAACCCGGGCCGCACCTCATCCCCGCGCGTCGAGCCACGGGTGATCGGCTTCGCCGTGGCGATCGCGTCTTCGCGTTCGGCTCTCCCTTCGGCTTCAAGTTTTCGATGTCCGAGGGCATCGTCTCCGGGCTCGGCCGCACCGCCCGCGCGGGCGCGGGTTTCGCCGGGCTCTCCAACTTCATCCAGACCGACGCCGCCGTCAACCCCGGAAACTCCGGCGGTCCGCTCGTCGATGTGCGAGGCAGAGTCGTCGGGATGAACGTCGCCATCGCCACCGCCACGCAGAGCGAAGGCACCATCGAGGGCCAGTCCGCCGGCATCAGCTTCGCCATCCCCCTTGAAACGGTCGAGAAGCGGGTGCGCCAGTTCATCACCTTCGGCGAGGCGCAGAGCGGCTGGCTCGGGGTCGAGTACCGCCCCAACCGCTCCTTCGGTCGCGATGAGTTCGAGGGCGTCGGGCTTCTCGTGCTCAACGTCGTGCCCGGTGGCGGTGCGGAGGCGGCAGGTGTGCGCGCGGGCGACTCGATCGTCTCCATCAACGGCCAAGCCGCGGCGAGCGACGAAGTCCTTCGAGCGGTCGTCGGTGCGAGCAGCCCTGGTGACACGGTCGAACTCGAGATCTGGCGCAACGGCGAACGCCTGACGCTGACGGTGCGCCTCGGCGATGTGCCCAAGGAGCAGCAGGTCTCGCGTGCCCGGCTGTGGCTCGCGGAGCGGTTCGGGATGATGGTGCAGAATCGTCGGCCGGAGGGCGTGATCGCCCGTATCCCCGACGCCGACTGCCCCGCCGGCGAGTGCGGTCTGCTGGATCGCGATCAGATCGTCGCCGTCGGTGGCATCGCGGTCGCGACATCCGACGAAGTCATCAACGCCCTCGAAGACGCGGGGCTGTTCGACGGCAAGACCGTTGAACTCAGCATCACCCGGG
>JBEIUO010000815.1:0-1541 GCA_040374335.1 Phycisphaeraceae bacterium | reverse complement strand
GGGCCTTGCCGACGTAGAGAACGATGCCGGCATGGTCCTTCATGAGGTAAACGCCGGGGGAGTGGGCGAGGGAGCGGGCCTTGGCGAGGAGCCGAGCGAGGCGTTCGTCGCGGCTTTCGCTGTCGTCGGCGATGTATGGCTCCGTCGGGGGCATGTTTGATGGTAGATCGGGTGGGTGGAGCACCTACTCGGGGCAATAGACTACCCGAAGGGGGGAAATTGCGCGACGGGGGGTGCTTGGGCTTCAGTGGCCTGTCGGGAACTCCGATCAAGACGGGATCGGGGATTCTCCCGCCAACGAGAAAGGCCAGACATGAGTACCGAACCCAAGAAGTCGATGAGTCTGTCGACCAAGATCATCGCTGCGGCACTGGCGTCGATCGTCGCGGTGGTCGCGATCAACTACGTGGTGTTCCTGAAGGGTTATACCCGGGACATGGAGGACGCGCTGGTCAAGAAGGCCGCGGCGTTCACAGCGGTAGCAGATCAGACGAAGAACCACGTGGCGCAGATGCAGTCGAAGGGCGCGTTCAACTCGGAGGCTTTGCTGGCCGAGGCGTTGGAGCAGGTCAAGGGGGGCGCGAACTACACCGAGACGAAGTTCTACACGACGATCCCGGTGGTAGCGGGGTGGAACGCGGCGGGTGACGCGGCCAAGCACGAGGGGATCGACTTCAAGGTGCCCGCGTTTGATGCGCGCAACCCGAAGAACGAGCTTCAGCCGGATTCGTTCCGAGGGAAGATGCTGCGCGAGCTGGAGGAGATGGCGCGGCAGGGCAAGGCCGAGTGGCTCGCACGAGTCGACGAGGAGACCAACGCCCTGCACTACATGCGGGCGATCAAGCTGGATGAGTCGTGCATGATGTGCCACGGGGATCCGGCGCGGTACGACACGCGGGACGAGAAGGGGAGCTTCGACGGCAAGGACCCGTTGGGGTTCGCGATGGAGGGATGGAAGCCAGGGCATGTACACGGCGCGTACGAGGTGGTGCTGCCACTCGAGCCGATGCAGGCTCAGGAGATGGCGTTCTTCCGGACAGGGATGTACTTCACGGTGCCGTCGCTGATTCTGGTCGGGCTCGGATTCGTGTGGGGTATGCGGCAGATGTTCGGGAAGCCCTTGGATCGTCTGGTGAACTCGCTGAAGGAGATCGCGACGGGCAACGGCGATCTGACGAAGCGTCTCAACCTGAACCGCGGGGACGAGATCGGTGCGCTCTCGCACTGGTTCGATACGTTCGTGGACGGCATGAACAAGCTGATCGTGCAGATCGGACGCGTGACGCACGAGGTGGCGGGGGCGTCGACGGAGATCGCCGCGGCGTCTGAGGAGATGGCGGCGGGGCTCTCGCGTCAGCAGGATCAGGCCGCGCGGGTTTCGGCGGCGGTGGAGGAGATGACGGCCTCGGTTGGGGAAGTGGCGCAGAAGGCGGGTGCCGCGAGTTCTGCGGCCGGCGCTTCGCGTCAGGATTCCCTGGGCGGCTCCGACGTGGTGGAGCAGACGGTGACTGAGATCAAGGCGATCGCGGATCAGGTGAGCC
>JBEIUO010000738.1:0-1990 GCA_040374335.1 Phycisphaeraceae bacterium | reverse complement strand
GCGTGCCGGGTGTGTGGGCTGGGGGGGGTGTGGGGGTGGTTTGGGATGTGATGTGGGTGGAGATGGGGCGTGGGCGGGGGCGTGGGTGAAGGGGCGGGTGTGCGTGGTCGATGGAAAGACCGATACGAGACACACCTTTGCCGGAGGGCTTGCCCGTGGAACTGACCCAGGTTCTGAAAGCCGCGTTGGAAGCGGATGCGTCGGACGTTCACCTTATCGCGGGGCATGTCCCGATGATGCGTGTGCATCAGGTGATGAACCCGATGCCGTTTCCGGTGATTACGAACGAGGTGGCGCAGGGCTTTCTGGCGTTGATGGCGGGGCCGGAGGCTCGGGCGACGTTTGAGAAGCAGAAGGACTCGGACTTCTCGTATCACTGCGAGGGGCTGGCGCGGTACCGCGTGAACGCGCACATGCAGCGGGGGCGGATCGCGTTCTCGATGCGAATGATCAAGACGAAGGTTCCGCCGCTGGGCAAACTGAGTCTGCCGGAGGTTATCCAGCGGTTGACGTATCTGCCGCGCGGGCTGGTGCTGGTGACGGGGGATACGGGCTCGGGCAAGTCGACGACGCTGGCGGCGATGATCGACGCGATGAACCAGCGGTACAAGAAGCACATCATCACGCTCGAGGACCCGATCGAGTATGTGTTCGAGAGCAAGGAGTGCGTGATCGAGCAGCGTGAGTTGCACCAGGACATGCCGACGTTCTCGAGCGGTTTGAAGCATGCGTTGCGTCAGGACCCGGACATCATCCTGGTGGGCGAAATGCGAGATCTGGAGACGACGGCGCTGGCGATTTCGGCGGCCGAGACGGGCCACTTGGTGCTTTCGACGCTGCACACGGTGAACGCGAGCCAGACGGTGGAGCGCATCATCGACATGTACCCGGGCGGGCAGCAGAACCAGATCCGTTCGATGCTGAGCAACACGCTGCAGGCGGTGCTGAGTCAGACGCTGTTCTCGCGGATTGATCGGCCGGGGATGATCCCGGCGGTTGAGGTTCTGTTGTGCACGCCGGCGGTGCGGAACCTGATCCGCGAGGCGCGGACGTTTGAGATTCCGAACGTGATCGAGACGAGTCGTTCGCAGGGCATGTGCACGCTGGACAGCTCGATTGCCGAGCTGTACTTCAACGGGTACATCAGCCGCGAGGACGCGATTGCACAGTCGGCGTTCCCGGACAAGCTCGAGCGTCAGCTGGCGGCCTAAGGGGCGGAAGACAGGAAGGACAAGGCGACCATGGCCAACTACCGATACCAGGTCCGCGGCACGAGCGGGCAGATGCAGGCGGGGACGATTTCGGCGGACTCGATCGCGACGGCGTCGACGCTCCTGCGGAACCAGGGGCTGCACGTGATGGCGATCTCGCCGATCGCGGCGGGGCTGGACACGAGCGGGTGGGCGGCGAAGTTTGCGGAGCTGAACGCGGGGAGTCCGACGCAGAAGCACGTGCTGGACTTCACGACGCAGTTGGCGGTGATGATCCGAGCGGGCATCAACATCCGGGCGGCGCTGGAGGGAATTGCGGACCAGACGCAGCACCTTGGGTTCAAGCGGGTTCTGGTGCAGTTGAGGACGGACGTCGAGGGCGGCAAGCAGTTCAGCGAGGCGCTCGCGCGGCATCCGAAGCTGTTTAATCCGCTGTACCTGAACATGGTTCGGGCGTCGGAGATGGCGGGTTCGTTCGCGAAGATGCTGGACCGGATCGCGAACTACATGGCGCAGCAGCAGGAAACGCGGAAGATGGTGGTGGGTGCGGCGATCTACCCGGCGATTATCGGGACGCTGGCGGTCGGGGTGACGATCTTCCTGCTGGCGTTCGTGCTGCCTCGGTTTGCGAGCGTGTTCGAGGGCAAGGAAGCGGTGCTGCCGTGGGCGACGAAGTTCCTGATGAACCTGAGCAAGTTCATGGTGAACAACTGGTACTTCGTGATCGGCGGGATCGCGGCGGGGGTGGGGTTGATCTATGCGTTTGCGAAGACGGAGGT
>JBEIUO010000743.1:0-1972 GCA_040374335.1 Phycisphaeraceae bacterium | reverse complement strand
GGCGCGGCCGATGCCGGAGCCGGCGCCGGTGACGAGGGCGACGCTAGGGGATGTTGGGAGGGGTTGCGTCATGCGGAAGGGTACCGCGTACTGTTGGGGCAATGAACGCCGGACGGATGATCATCTTTATCGTGCTTGTCGCGATCCTTGGGGTGCCGTTTTTGATGCGCCCGGCGAGTGATCGGCGGGATTTGGGCAAGGATGTGCCGACGATTGTGGTGGTGACGCCGCACGTGCCGCAGATCCGCCAGGAGTTTTCGGAGGCGTTTGATCGGTGGCATCTGAGGAAGTACGGGAGCCACGTGAAGATTGACTGGCGTCAGCCGGGTGGGACGTCGGAGATCATGAAGCAGATCGAAGCGCAGTACCACGCGGCGGTGGGTGCTGGGCGGGTGGATTTTTCGGATCCGAAGAATCCGGTGGTGGAGGCGGGGACGGTGTCGACGGACATGATGTTCGGGGGCGGGACGTACGAGCACGGGCGGCTGAAGACGGGGATTCGGGTGAAGCGGGAGGGGAAGGAGTTGGTGTTGCCGCTGTCGACGCCGATGGGGTTTGAGCAGTCGCGGCTGGATGGGTGGTTTGGGGAGAACAAGGTTGGGGCGGGGCAGTTGTACGACCCGGATCAGTACTGGGTTGGGACGGCGTTGTCGGGGTTTGGGATCGTGTACAACAAGGAGCTGTTCCGGGAGATCTATCCGGGGCGGGAGGACCCGTATCCGAAGAGCTTTGAGGACCTGGCGGATCCCGCGTTGATCGGGAGGGTGACGCTGGCGGATCCGATGCAGAGCGGGTCGGTGACGACGGCGTTTGAGGGGATCCTGAACTTCTACGGGTGGGAGCGCGGGTGGCGGCTGCTGCGGGAGATGTGCGCGAACACGCGGAGCTTTACGAACTCATCGCCGAAGACGCCCCTGGATGTGGCGCAGGGGGAGGCGGCGGTTGGGTTGTCGATTGACTTCTACGGACGTGGGCAGAGTCAGGCTATCGTGGTGCCTGGGGAGGCGCTGGAGTCGAGTCGTGTGGGGTACATCGATCCGAAGGGGTCGACGTACAACGCTGCGGATCCGGTGAGCCTCATTCGTGGTGCGCCGAACATCGAGGTGGCGAAGCGGTTTGTGGAGTTCACGCTGACGGACGAGGCGCAGGCGTTGTGGCAGTTTTACAACGTGACGGGCGAGCGTGGGGCGGGGAATCCGCGGGATGAGAGCGGGGAGTTGATGGGCCCGCGGCATGCGGAGTTGCGGCGGATGCCGGTTCGGCGGGAGATGTACGCGAAGTACGGGTCGGTGATGATCGACAAGGTGGAGCCGTTTGAGGTGGCGTCGAACGTGAAGCCGGCGGGGTGGCGGTCGGCGTTGCCGCTGATGATGGGGGTGTTTGCGGTGGACACGGCGCACGAGCAGCGGACGGCGTGGGGGGCGTTGAATCGGGCGCGGGGGGCGGCCGGATTTCCGGCGGGGGTGTTGGCGGAGATGGAGGGGTTGTTTTACGCGTGGCCGATGACGGTGGTGGAGGGGCGCGAGGTGCCGTTTACGCCCGAGACGTACAAGGCGGTGCGGGAGAGTTGGCGGGCGCCCGGGGCGCAACAACGGGCAGAGGCGGCGTATCTGGAGTTCTTTCGAGGGAACTACGGGCGGATCGTCGAACTCGAGCGTGCGAACCGGCCGAAATAACGAGGGCGATGTGCCTTGGGGCCGTCGCGGTTATCAGACAGAAGAGGGGACGCCATGAGCGAGCCGAAGACAGTGCCGAACTTCGCGAAGATCGTTGCGACGATCGGGCCATCGAGCGATTCACCGGATGCGGTGAGGCGGTTGATCGAGGCGGGGGTCGGGGTTTTCCGGTTCAATTTTTCGCACGGCGATCTGGCGCAGCACGCGGTGCGGCTGAAGACGGTGCGCGGTGTGGCGTCGGAGATGGGCGTGCAGGTGGCGTGCCTTGGGGACCTCCAGGGTCCGAAGATCCGGGT
>JBEIUO010000723.1:0-2108 GCA_040374335.1 Phycisphaeraceae bacterium | reverse complement strand
CCCAGGACGCGGCTCATGCCGATTCCAGAACACCGGAGTCTCAATCGTGTTGAGCCCCGCCTGCTTCGCGGCATGGATACGCTCCGCCCACGACTCGCGCGGGATCCTCGCGTACGCAACCTGCCCGGATACCAGCCAGATACGGCGGCTCTCGAGCATGAAAGAACGACCATCATGAGTCACCGAGGGCATCTGTGGTCGCGCTCCCCGATCGAAAGTTCTCGAACCGCCGCCGACACTCAGCGGCAATCCCTATGCCGAGCACCCACGGCCCGGCCTGAGGGGGAAACAGTAGAACCCGACCCCTCCAATCGCCATTGCGGACCCCGAAGAACCCGTCTTATTCGCACAAAGTTTGGTTTCTAATATCACTTCGATCGGATCACCATGCCCACCAACTCACACAATATCCAATCAAACTCCAAACGATTCGGCGCCCATGCCCGGGCTTTGGTCCTGCTTTGTTCGGTTCCCCTTCTGAACTCCGGCTGCGCCCGCGACCCATTCTCCTACGACCCCCGCATCGACCGACTCCTCCGTGAGGCCGACGCCAACTCCGGCGCCGTCGACTCCAGTGTCTCCGTCTCCCGCGCCCGCGCCTTCGACCCCGCGCCCTCGCGAACCCCCATCCACCCTCAGACCACCAACCCCCCCGCCGACTCCCTCTCCTTCCAACAGGCCTCCCCAGACCGCGACGTCAACGCTCGCCTCGACCAGTTCGCCGCCATCCAGGCCGGCCTCCCCACCGCTTCAACCCCCGCCGCCTCCACCCGCCTCATCACCCTCGCCGAAGCACTCGCCACCGCCCAGACCTCCGGCCGCGAATACCTGACCGCCGAAGAGGACTACATGCTCGCGGCAATCCGCCTCCTCATCGAGCGCCACCTCTGGGGCCCCCGCTTCTTCAACGACATCACCGCCGGCATCGCCGGCGACGGCGACGAGGGCAACTTCGAGCACGCCGCCTCCATCATCAACACCCTCCGCGCGACCAAGCGACTCCCCAGCGGCGGCCAGCTCGAGGCCCGCGCCATCGTCAGCGCAACCGACCAGCTCCGCGAACGCGCCAGCGACGGGTACATCCAATCCTCACGCCTCGTCCTCAGCGCCGACATCCCGCTCCTCCGCGGCGCAGGCGAGATCGCCCGCGAAGACCTCATCCAGGCCGAACGCGACCTCATCTACCAGGCCCGCGACTTCGAGCGCTTCCGCCGCGAGTACGTCGTCGCGATCGCCAACGACTACTTCAACCTCCTGCAATCCCGCAGCGCGATCACCAACCAGGAGAACCAGCTCAAGAGCCTCGAACGCCTCGCCGAGGCCACCTCGCGCCGCGTGCAGGCCGGTCGTCGCGAAGCCTTCGAGGCCGATCTCGCCCGCAACCGCGTTCTGCAGGCGCAGGCCGACCTTGCATCCCTCCGCGAGCGCTACATCCTCCAGGCCGACCGATTCAAGGTGCGCCTGGGGCTGAAGATCGACGAGGCAATCGCCCTCGACCCGCAGGTCTTTGACCTGCCCGAGCCCGACATCTCCGCCGACGACGCCGCCCGTGCCGCGCTGCTCTACCGGCTCGACCTCCAGAACCTCCGGGACCAGGTCGACGACACCCGCCGCGCACTGCGCAACGCCAAGAACCAGCTCCTGCCCGACTTCAACATCGCCGGCGAAGTGTCTGTCCCCACAGACAACGGCGACGACACCGGCGGGCTCGACCCCGACGTCAATGAGCTCGACTACGACCTGACCGCGACCCTCAGCCTCCCGCTTGACCGCGAGTCCGAGCGTCTGCGGCTGCGCAGCGCGGTGATCAACCTCGAACGCCGCGCACGCGAGTACGAGCGCGAGCGGGACGAAGTGATCGTGAGCGTCCGCGCGGCCCTCCGCAACATCGAGCAGTCGCGGTTCCAGCTCCGCCTCGCCGAGCAGCAGGTCGAGATCAACACCCGCCGCCTCGAAGGCCAGCGACTCAAGGCCGACGAGATCGACCCGCAGGACGTGGTGAACGCCGAGAACGACAAGCTCGACGCCGAGAACCAGCGGGATCAGGCGATCACGGAGCTTCGCAACGCGGTGCTCAACTACCTGCTCGAGTCCGACCAGCTCCGCAT
>JBEIUO010000768.1:0-1816 GCA_040374335.1 Phycisphaeraceae bacterium | reverse complement strand
GGCCGTGGAACTGCTCGACGATACCGTCGTGGACCTTGCCCGCGCGAACACGGAGTACCGCACGTACGTCGACCTCATGCCCCAGCCATCGAGCGGTGAGCTTAAGGCCGTGCTGTACGTCGAGTACTTCGCCGAATCCGCCGGGGAGATACAGACCGCGTTCACGCGGCTCTCGTCGCTGCTCCCCGGTGTTGCCGTCCAGAAGCACACCGACGCCAACGCGATGCTCCGCGCGTGGAAGCTCCGCAAGGCGGGAGAACCGCTGCTCCACGGCATCCCGGGCCACCGCAAGCCCATCACGTTCATCGAAGACAACGCGATCCCTGTCGAGAACCTCACCACGTTCGTCAAAGAACTCCGCGCGATAGTCGCGTCGTTCGGCACCAGGGCTGCGTACTACGCGCACGCGAGCGTCGGCGTGCTTCACGTTCGTCCGCTCATCGACATCCACGACGAGTCCGACCGGAAGATCATGCGAGAGATCGCCGTGCGTGCCGCGGACCTCGCGAAGTCCCTCGGCGGCGTGATGAGCGGCGAGCACGGCGACGGCAGGGTTCGGGGCCCGCTTCTCGAACGCTTCTACGGCCCGGAGTTGATGGAGGCGTTCCGCGAGGTCAAGGCGGTTTTCGACCCGCAAAACCGCCTGAATCCCGGCAACATCGTCTCGCCCGGTCCGATCGAGAGCATGACGTCCTCGCTCCGCATCATGCCCGTGGGCCGGCCCGTCGCAGTTCCCTCAGACATCAGCACCTACTACGACTATTCCTCGCAGCACGGGTTCGACGGCGCGGTCGAGATGTGCAATGGGGCCGGTGTGTGCCGCAAGAAACAGGGCGGCACGATGTGCCCCTCCTACCAGGCAACACTCGACGAGCGGCACTCGACCCGTGGCCGGGGCAACGCGCTAAGGCTCGCGATCACCGGCCAGTTTGGACGCGACAACGCCTTCACCGATCCCGGCACCTACGAGACGCTGGACCTGTGCCTCTCCTGCAAGGCCTGCAAGACCGAGTGCCCCAGCAACGTCGACATCGCCAAGCTCAAGTCCGAGTACCTCGCGCAGCGGGCAAGGGTGTCCGGCGGTGCGCCGCTGGGTGCACGACTCATGGGAGCAATCCGCACGCTCAACAAGCTCGGCGCGGCGGCCCACCCCATCGCCAACGCCGTAAGTTCGTTGCGGCCGGTCAGGGCCCTGATCAACGCCGCGCTCAAAATCCATCCTAAAAGATCGCTCCCCCACTTCTCCGCGCCGCTCGGCCGCGCTTGGACGGACTCCCCCGCTCAAGTTGCCACGGTCGCGCTCTTCGGCGATTGCTTCAGCATGTACAACGAATCAGGTATCGGGCTCGCCGCCAAGCGGCTGCTGGAAGCGTGCGGGTACCGTGTTGTACTCGCGGACGCGGGCTGCTGCGGACGTGCGAAGATCTCGCTGGGCCTGCTCGATGGTGCGATTACCGAGGCCGATGAGACCCTCTCGCGGCTTCAACCGCTCGTCGAGGACCCCGCGTGCGTCGCGATCCTTTTCAGCGAGCCCTCATGCCTCTCCGCGATCAAGGACGACTGGCTCACACTGAGACTCACAACACCCAAGGCCCTCCGCGAGCAACTCGCGGCGAAGAGCTTCCTCACAGAGGATTTCATCCATCGCGCCTGGGACCAACACCCGATCAAGCCGACCTTCCAGGCCTCCGATCTGCGGGGCGGGGTCATGCTCCACGGTCACTGCCACCAGAAAGCCCTGTGGGGAACAGAGTCCAGCGCAGCCCTCATCCGCAGGGCCGTGGGCGACCGCCTCAGTGTTCTCGACACCGGATGC
>JBEIUO010000500.1:0-3075 GCA_040374335.1 Phycisphaeraceae bacterium | reverse complement strand
GGGCCGCGCCGGGGCGGGGGTGGCCCGCCGGCCCACGGAGGTGTCGACGCTGACGTAGTAGTCAACGACCTGGTCGCAGCTTGCCCCGGGGATCGTGGCGCGGTACGTGTCGGCGTCGACGACGGTCATCGGCGTGGTCTGGAACACGCCACCGTCGACGCGGTAGTGGAGAAGCCCCGAGTTCGTGACCAGCGTGAGGCCGAACGCGGCGAGATCCACGTCAAAGCTCGTCGTCTCGCCCGGCTGGAGCTGCGTGGGCGTGCTGCCGGGGAAGGAGAAGGTCACGCGGATCGGTGTGTCGAAGGACTCCACGACGCCCGAGGTGCTGGTGGCGGGGGAGGTCGCGCTGAAGCCCTGGCCACGCTTCGCGAAACCGGCCCAGATTGCCGCGGCGTTGGCGCCGCCGTTGTTCACGAGGTCGGACTGGAGGATGGCGTCGCGTTCGTTGAGGAAGTTGAGATCGGCGGCGGTGTCGAGCTTCATGCCGTCGACGGCGAGGCGCATGATTTCGTCGTTGGCGGCGAAGCCCATGGTGCGGCCGAGTTGCTCGCGGACTTCGAGGAGCGTCATGCACCACAGCTCGCCGACGTTGTGCACTTCGTTCGCGGTGTTCCCGATGATCGGGCTCTGCGGCGTGCCCGGCGGGTAGGCGTTCTGGGCGGGGTCGAGATCCGCGTAGGTCAGCGGGTTCTTGGTCATGTCGGTGGAGTACGGGAACCGACGGATACCGAAGTAGTAGTTGTTGGTGAACGCGCCGCCGGGGAAGTTGTACGTGGCGTAAGCGCCGGCTGCGTAGGCCGCGTTGAAGTCATCACCGGGCTGCGCGTTCAGGCACAAGCCGTAGAAGTCCGACCAGCCCTCGCCCATGCCCCCTTCCTGGTTGGCGGCGTTGAGCCGGCCGTCGTGGAGGCGGATGGACAGGCCGTGGCTGAACTCGTGGAACACGATGTCCGCGTCGAAGGAGCCGTCGCGGTCGGGCGTCGAGCCGGTGAACACGTACATCTGCGTGCGCGGGGGCGTGCCGTCGGGCTCACCGTCGATGCCGCTGGAGTTCCAGTTCGCGTTGTTGGTGCCGCTGCCGTCCTGGGCGTCGGCCTGGATCCGGTCGTTGCCCACTCCCTGGCCGCTGAAGTTCAGCGTCTGGAAGTTGCCGGCGGCCTCGTCGAACCCGAGCGCGTACATGCGGTCGTGGTAGACGTTGCAGAGGTAGAACAACTGGGTGACCGACGCGTCGCGGTAGGTCGTCGGCTCCGAGGCGGTGTTCATCGCGAAATCGAACACGCGTGCCGCGCCGCCGTTGGGGCGGGGAACGTCGGGGGAGTTCGGCGTCGCGTCGATGTCGAGGTGAGCGTCGACGTTGTTGCCCTGCGTCTCCGTCCCGCCGTCGTCGATCCAGCCGTTGGGCGAGAAGGTCTGCATCATCGCCGGCGTCACGACCACCAGGCTGCGGCTCGCGGCGGGGAACTGGAACCCGTTGGGCGTTGCCGTGCCGGGGGAGCCGGGGTTCGGGCTGTCCGACGTGTACACGCGGAACGTGATCGGTTGGGTCGTTGCAAACTTCAGACGGTTCGCGCGGTACAGCACGCTGCCGTCGATCGCGTCCACGATCATGTCGTACGTGTGCCCGGGACCTCCCGGAGACGGGATAACCACCGCCCACGCGGTGCGAATGTCGGTTCGGCTCACAGGGAAGTAGATCGGACGGGTGACCACCGGCGAGTCGGTCCGCATGCCACCCACAGTCCAGAACACACGCCCCTCAAGCCCCGTGTTCTCCGACACGCGGGCCGGTGCGCCCTTGATCCGGATGCCGACATTCGCCGCGGCCTTCGCGATCGCGTCCTCCTGCGTGAGCGATGCGGGCTTCACCGTGAAGTCGCCCTCGGGACGGGTGAGCATCGTGCCGCCGATGTTGATCAGCCGACCATCGGGCATGACGTTCGCGTGCAGCTTCGCCTCAAAGAGCTCCACGCCGTTGATCTGCTGCTGCCACGACAGGTGACGCACGCCGTTGTGCTTGGTCGGGTAGTCCCGCGAGAGGCGGGCCTTCTCCAACTCCGCGCCGTCAATCGAGAACAGGCCGGGGTAGGCCGAGAGGAAGTCGCGAACGACGACCTTGGGGTCCTGTCCGATCGCGGGAGCGGTGAGGAACTCCTCCGTTGAGCGGACGTAGTCGGGGGACGCGAAGACGCCGTGGCGATCTATCTTGACGGTTGGCACGCGAGTCTGGAGGTCCGCGAAGGCCTGGGCCTGGGCGACCCCCGCCGCGGACTTCAGCCAATCCTGTGCTGCGACCTGCGTCGAGCCCGTGGGGAGGCCCGAGTCGGGCTGGAGGCGGACATCGTGGAAGGGAAAGCCGTCGCGGAAGAAGCGGGCGATCCCGCGGACCTGGTCGCGCTCGGGCGGGTTGACGGTTTCGGGAGCCACCTGGCCCATCGCGGCGGTGGAGCCGGCGAGCAGAGCGAGAGCGATGGGAATGAAGGAAAGGCGAGTGACCATGCCGTGCGAACCCCTGTGCTTACGGCACGGCCATCATGGCCGCGCCAAAACAGAACCAACCGGTCGTTGGTCGACCTTGGACCCAACACACCGTTCTGGGATCGCCCAGACCGTGCACCCCGCACGAGGCCATCAAGCCGGGAAACAGAACCCCTCCCGGCCCTACGCCAAGAGACCGGCGTGTCGCACTGCTCGACAACCGCCGAGCACGTGGTTTACCAGATCCGCGGCCACTCGGCCAGAGGGAGCTGGCCAAGGGGAGGCATTTTCTTCACGGAAACCAATGGCCGCCGGTCATTTCTGCGTGATCGGGCGGCAGACCGAAAGACCCCCGTGTCTGCGGGAGTTGATATCGGACCTGTGGGGAGTGCGCCGCCGACACGCTCGGGCGCGGCCGGCCGGCGTGCTCAGCAGCCCGCGTCCCAGCGCGCGAAGAACGCGATGACGTCATCGGCGTCGGTGCCGCCGTCGCTGTTGAAGTCCGCGTTGCCCGCGTCCCATTCGCCGAAGAACGCGATCACATCGTCCGCGTCAACGCCTCCGTCAGAGTTCCAGTCGGAGGGGCAACCCTGGGGG
>JBEIUO010000160.1:0-6156 GCA_040374335.1 Phycisphaeraceae bacterium | reverse complement strand
TTCAGGTGTATCCTCGATGGAGGCCGAACCGATGGCGTTGCGCACGATCCTGCGCTTCCGTTCGATGATCGCAGAGATCCGGTCGTCTACCGTTCCCGGCGCGTGCATGAACCAGATCTTGGTCGGGTACTTCTGACCGATGCGTCGGATGCGGTCTTCCGCCTGCTCCTCCTCGGCTGACGTCCAGTAGCGTTCGACGAAGATCATGTGACGGGCGGCCGTGAGCGTGATTCCTTCCTTCGCGGCTTTTGAGCCGATGAAGACGGGGATCGTGTTCCGCTGGAACGCGTCGACGCACTTGAACCGCTCCTTTGGCGGTGTACCTCCGTCGATCCGGACACAGGAGATGCGCTGCCGCCGGAAACAGCGAAGGAGGCGGGAGATGACAGCTTGATGCTCTGCGAACAGCACGACGGGTTCGCCGGATCGGATCAACCGGACAGCGAAGTCGGCCGCCGCGTAGACCTTGCCCAAAGCCAGGATGCGCCGCAGGTAACCGATCTTGATGAGCGCCTCGGCTGCGAGCGCGCGCGTCACGGCGGCGTCTACTTCGCCCTGCTTCAGTCGGGACTCCATCTCGCGTTCGAGCCACGCGGAGAAGTCGTCGGCTGCGCTCTTGTATCGCGCGGCGATGCGTGGCGGGAGTTCGATGTTGACGATTGCGCGGCTCTTTGGTGGGATGTCCTTCGCCACGTCCTCCAGCAACCTGCGAACCATGATCGGGGGCTTCTTGCCGAACAAGGCGTTGATGGCGTCGAGTTCCTCGGTCTCGTTGATGATGGGGGTGCCCGAGAGGAGGAGCAGGTGCTCCGTATGCGAGCAGAGGGTGTGGATGGCTTGGGTGCGGAGTGCGTCTTCGTTCTTGGCGTAATGGATCTCGTCTCCGACGATCAGTTGGGGCTTGAGTCGCAGGAGTTCCTTCCAGCGGGAAGGGAGGAGCGACCAGGACAAGATGATGATGTCGTGAGCGTCTTTCTTGATCGGCGTCGTAGTGTCGTCGACGACGTGACACCGCAGCCCCGGAACCCACGTTCTTGCTTCCTTCTTCCAGTTGTGCGTAACGGACGCCGGGCAGACAATGATCGCGGGGAGGAGCCGGAACGCGTCACGCGAGAGGCAGGAGAGGACGAGGATCGTCTTTCCGGTTCCTGGGGCGTTCGCGACGAGGGCGCGATAGTTGTTCGCAGTCAGGGTGTCGAGATCTTCTTGCTGGAAGGGACGGAGGGTCAGTTCGGGCATGGGACTCCTGCCAAGGGCACCGTATAGGTGGTATCCTGTCCTTCGCCGAGATACCATGAAACGGAGGGGCGTCAATGCTCGAACAGGTCACCGGGAACATCTTGGCGGAAAAGACGGATGCGATCGTGAATCCCGTGAACTGTGTCGGGGTTATGGGGAAGGGCCTTGCGCTCGCGTTCAAGAACAAGTGGCCGTCGAATTACCTGCTGTATGCGGACGCGTGCGCACGCGGCATCGTGAAGCCTGGGCAGATGTTCACGACGACCACCGGTCTCCAGATTCCTCGGTATATCATCAACTTTCCCACGAAGGTGCACTGGAAGAACCCGAGCCGTCTGGTGGACATCGAGACGGGTTTAGCGTCACTTGTTCAGGTGGTCACTCGTCTTGGCATCCCCTCCCTCTCAATTCCGGCGTTGGGGTGCGGATTGGGCGGGTTGGCTTGGGGTGACGTCTTCCCGCTGATTCAGCGAGCGGCGGCTGCGATGCCGTCTGTGCGTGTGCGGGTGTTTCTGCCGGTCGCGGAGGCGTCTCCTGTTCCTGTGAAGCAGAACCCGCTGGGCCGGAAGGTCGGCCCCAACACGAGACTCGTCCGTATGGGGAAGGGTCGCATGATCCACATAAAGCACCTGACGTTTCCCGGAACGCTCTGCGCCCCACAGCATGATCGGAAGACGCCGAGGCAGCGGGAGTTTGCGTCGCATTTGCGGCCGGTGGGCTTGGATGCGGGGCAGGCGACGTGCTATCGGTGCCTCAAGGTCAATGCGATGAATCTGGACGAGGAGGCGGGACATGGCTGAACGACGTCCGCCCCCTCTGACAGTCGAGCGTGTGTTCGAGCCGACGAAGCGTGAAGGGGACACGACCAGTAAAAAGTCGGATCACATCATGTTGGTCGGTGGGCGCGAGGGTCCGGCTGTCTCGGGGCGTGCGGCCCGGACAGGGTGGGATGGGCGTCCGTCTGAACGCTGGACGGAGGAGTTGGGGGACGGCGACACGCTTCAAGAGGCTCGAACGCAGCCCGTGAACCTGCGAATCTCGAAGCCCGGACTCCGGGCGTGGCGTCGCGGTGTGATGTCTGTGCTGGACATGGAGGTAGTGCTGCTCGGGATCGGTCAACCGGGAATCCGCACCATCGCGCCGACGGAGGTTGAGCTTTCGGTGTGGGTTGAGGATGAAGGGGTGTATCGGTTGGTCGGCGGGCAGGTCACCGGGGTGCGTGTGCCGATCACGGGAGGTTCTGTACTGCCGCCATACAGTCAAGACTCGGCCGCATACGCGTCCGCAGTCGGCATCATCTTCCAGGCAGATAAGGATTCGGGTCTTCCGCCGGATCGTGTGAAGTTGCCGTACAGCTTGATCGGGCGACTGCGTAAGATCTACCGGTACAAGGATAAAGCCACCTATACTCGGGTATCGGGCACGCCATCTCCTGCGAGAGGGGCGCCGACGGACAAGGAACTCTACAAGAAAGTCGCGCCATTGGAGCGGCGGTTGAAAGAGCTACAGGAGGACATGGAGACGCGTCTGATGCTGTACCCGGACAAACCGTTGCGGCACGACGTGACGCTGAACACGTCAATCGGGCTGGCGACTGCGGGGCGCCACTTCAAGACCCCGGTCATCCAGTCTACAGATCCGGACGAGGCGCGCGTGGTCGATCCGGCGAGCGGGAAGGAGCTTGAGAGGCTGGACACCCGCGCAGCTGTAAACCTGTACAGGACGATCAGCGCCCGAAACCGCAAGATGCGGGACGAGGATGCGAGCGGCCTCACGGCGGTTCACGATCCCCTGGAGCTGCTTATGCGGCGTCGGAAGAAGCCGAAGCCGAAGGCGGTGCCGCCTTGGTGGATGCCTTAGCGCGGCGCCGCATGACGACGACGGCTGCGGCCGAGGCGAGAAGGAGCGCGGCACCCGCAAGGAGCGCAGTATTGCTGACGCCTGGGATGAAGCCGCCAGAGGTTGCGAGGGACGGTTCAGCCGCGACGGGGTCATCGGGCGCGTCTGCGTCCGATTCTGCGGCTGCGACCTCTGCGTCCGACGCGGGGTCTTCGCCGTCGCCGTCATCGTCCTGTGCGGCGCTCGCAGCCTGATTCTTCGGCAGGCTGTAGTGCTTCGTGTTCTTCGTCAGTTGGGACTTGAGCGACGTGCGGACGGGCGGTTTGAGCCCTGCGGCGCGTTCGATGCGGGCTGCGCGTGCTTTGAGTCGGGCGGCGCGCTTCAGGCGAGCCTTCCCGCCCTTTGCGATGAGCCGAGCGGCGACGGCCCGGAGCCGTGCAGCCTTCTTACGCGCAGCGCGCGGGTCCGTGCTGCCGGACAGGTCGCCGTACCAGTACGGGGTCGGCAGCTTCGTGTATCCCGCGTTGCTCGGGACGAGGAGCGTGCCCGGAAGCACGGGAGACGTGGGCCAAAAGGCCCAAGCGGTAGCAGGGGCGATGGGGTTCAACGGAATCTCCGGGTCGGGCGGCGCGGGTTATCGCACAGATCGTTGAGGGCAGCTTGATCGAGGGCCGGGATGGCGAGGAACGCAGGTTGTTCCGGGAGTGCCGGGGCCTCTGCAGGGGGTGCGGGAATCGGAGGGGCCGGGAGGGCGAGGCGCTGCGTGCGTTGAGCCTCGATGGTGCGGAGGTCGGTGTTCTTGGGGAACACGGACGAATTGCGCGGTTTGAGGCTCTCTGCGAGGCTTCGCTTGACGCCCTCCGCAAGCCCAAAGATGAACAGCTTCCCGAGTTCGGTCTTCTCGGCCACCTGCGGCTCGACGGAGAGGGAGGAGGACGGGGGGAGTGCTTCTGAGTAGCGCGATTCCAGGGCCTCCCGTGCCCGTTCCCGATCCGAGGGCTCGTAGGATCGGAAGAGTTCCGAAGCAGCGAACGCCGCCTTCGCGAGCGGGTTTTCGGGGATGCCTGCTTTGATCCGGGCGGCTTCGACGAGGTCCGTCTCGAACGACTGGAGAGCGCGCGGGTTCTTGAAGAACAGGATCGTGAGGTACGCGAGGCCCGCGCTCTTCGTGAAGAACACGTCGTAGGGGTTCTTGTAGAGCGTTTTCTTTTCGTACTGCCCGGTCATGTCGTTCCACTCCCCCTGCGCGGCGCGCCGTTGTTCGTTGATCTTCGAGCGGTACGGTACCCAGTTGTTGTCCGGAGACGCGCGAACCCACCGGCCCTTCGTGTCTTCCGTCTTCGCGAGCTTCTGCATCATCGTGAAGCGGTGTGAGAGGGCAGCGGCCATGTCTGCGGAGGTTTGGGCGTCCGTCTCTTGCAACGCAGGCTGCGCCAGGAGGTCGTCGAGGCCGGGAACACCCTCGTCTTTCCCGACGTCCGCGGTCGGGTCCGTCTTGACCCCGAGGGTTTCGAGGAACGTCTCTTCGTCCTGGAGTTGCTGGGGATCGACGGTGAAGAATCGCTTGAGGAGCATGGACGGGTATACGACCTCCACGTCTCCGACGGCCCCGTGCGATGCGACGCCCGCGGTCGTATACGACGTATCCACGCGGCGTCCTGCCTTCCGGTTTGTCGGGGGCGCGTGATCGCCCTGGCCGGGGCCTGGCGCGTCGCCCCGGCCCACGCGAACGTGGCCGCGGGTACGGGATTCAGAGGCGAGGGCGGTGAACCGTCCGAACTTCGCGAGTCGCGGGATGAAGCGCCTGTCGCGTCGAATGTAGATGACGTAACGGATTTCGACGTCGTGGGCGTCGACCTTGTCCGGGAGGGGTGGACGCCCGATTTTCAGCAGGCTGTTGCTGACGCGTTTGAAGGCGTCTTCCCGCGTCTCTCCGGGGCGGAGCGCGATGGTGCGGTACTGCGTGCGTATGCCGGAACCGGTATCCTCCGGGTACGAGATCGTGAACACCTGCTCGATGTCGTAGTAGGCGGACTTGTCGTCGTCGGGGATCTGGCTCCGAAGCATCTTCGTCGCTTCGCTCACGGCAGCCGTCTTGTCCTGTGCCCGGTCTTGCGTATCCGTGCGTGCGTCAGGAGGGAGTTGCTTGACGGCAGCGCCGATGCCTTTGACCAGTTGCGGAGCGCCGAGGACGAACGTCTGAACGTGGATCGTAGGAGATACGTTCGACTCCGTTTCGCCGAGCTTCTCCATCACGCGGCCAAACACGTTGCGGCCCGCGTCGAGAACGACAGCGACAGCGTCCCTGCCGTCTTCCGGGCCCGCGGCCTTCCCCGTCAGCCGGTTCACGACGTGGAGGTTCGAGTATTCGATGACATGTGCTGCCGAACGAAGCGGGACGTTGAGGACGACGTCTTGGTGATTTGTCAGCGTGAACATCTCCACGCGCACTTGCTTCTGACGTTTGAGCTTATTCACTTGGTGCGGGATGTTCAGCGGCACGTTGAGGCCGAGGTGGTCCAGGTACTCTTTGAGCCCCGAACGGAGGCAGGTGCGGGGGGTCGGGTTCGGGTTGCCGTCCAGCAACGTGACGCGGAAAAGCGAATCGTCCTTCGGCGTCTGCGCGAACCTGCGATGGTCGATTTCCGTGACAGGGAGGTCTTTTGCGGCTTCGTCCGAAAGGGCCTGGACCGCTGTTCCCCGGCGTTTCTTCACAGCGTCTTCGAGATTCGTGTTATCTGCGAGGAAGGGGAGGATGTCCGCCTCTTCGAGGCCCTTCGCCCAACCGAAACGCGGGTTCCAACGTCCGAGCGCGGCGCGGATCTCCTGTTCGCATTTGATCCACGCGTCGATGGCTTTCGCTTCGGCGTCGATGTCGCCTGGCATGCAGTAACGGACGGCGGGGAGGAGGGACAACGCTTTCAGCGGTCGAAGCCAGAGACGGGCGTGAAGTTCCCACCACTGCGTGATGTACTCCAGCCAGAGAGCGACCGGGCGGAGGAGCACGGCTTCGAAGCTGTCGGGCTTGAGTTTCGCGTGCAGGTAAGGAACGAAGACAACACCCGTGTTCGCATCCGT
>JBEIUO010000618.1:0-2584 GCA_040374335.1 Phycisphaeraceae bacterium | reverse complement strand
GGAGAGGAGGCGGCGGCGCGTGTCGGGGGCGAGGCGGGCGTCGGGTCGGGTGCCATCCGCGAGCACGAACGGTTCGGGGCGTCGGATGCCGAGTTCCTTGCTGACGAGGCTCTCGTACACGCCCTGCACGACCGCGCGGAACTGCTCCTTTGTCGGATCGTAGGCTTCGCTCGATGCTGGGTTCATCTGAAAGCGTTCGGCGATCGCGCGCCGGATCTGGGGGTAGTCGGTGTGTCGGCCGAAACCCCGAGCCATGTACGTCTTCGCGATCTGTGCGTGGTTTCGGTCGGGAATCGGCCAGCGGCGTCCCGGCAGAGCGAACGCGCTGTCCGGGAGGGACGCGCGCTCCCGTGGCGACAATCCGCCGCGTGGGCCGGGGTTCGAGAGCGGTTCGCGGGTCGTGTGGTAGCCCTTGCCGTCCGACCAGCCGATGTGGGCGACGAGGGCGGGCCCTCGCGCGGCCTGAACCATCCCTTTCACAGTTCCGTCGAGGATGCTATCGGAGAGCTTGGCGGGGATGGACGGTTCGCGAAGCGCGAAGGTCACGTGCGGGTGCGCCTTCGTGGACGTAACTCCGTTCGGAGTCACGGCGACGGCCTGGATGTCGGGATTGGCGACCCACCCGATCACGGAGAGGGTCACTTCCTTTCCGATAGCGGCTGCATCGAACTCCGCATCAGACGGCTTGAACTTGATCGTCATGTGTGTCGCGCGATGGATGGCCAGCGGCTCCGGAGCCAGAGGCTGCGACATCCACCACTTGTACAGGGCGTGACGAGACGCCGGCGTGAGGACGGCGCACAAGAAGACGGGTTTCGCCGCCGGGTTCCGGCGCGCCGGGAACGGGTTCCCGCGCAGCACGACGAGATTGGTCGCGGGCCTGCGAATCGGGTACGAGAGGTCATCGAAGTTAACGTCCACCATCCCCTGCGGGCGATGGGCGACGACGGTGCCGCAGCGGGTACCTTCCGTGACGCGGGTGCCGACGGGGGGTGCGGACATCAGAACGCTCCGAAGCGATTGGTGTACAGAATGTCAGCGGTAGTGTTGCCGACGATGCTGGAGAAGAAGAGGCAGTAGAAGGGGTAAACACCCGTCAGGCCCGTCGTGGACGGCTGCGGGGTGGCGTTACCTCGTTGGTCGAAGGCGCCGAAGTCGAGGGAGAAGCTCCCGCCTGCGGGTACGCGGAAGCAGTTGTCGCCCTCCGCCGGGATGATCGCTCCTCCTGCGGCCGTCGGATAGGTCGCGTTCTGGAACGCGTACGGCAGCGCAAGACCGAGGACGGCGCTGGACGGGAGGGCAGCTTCGGACGCGTAGCGGATCATGCCGACGAGGAGCGCGTTGGCTCCGGTGTTGTAGATCAGGATCTGGCGCGTATTGGAGGACGGGAACCGGTAGGACGTCTGGGTCGGGTCGGTCGGGACTACCCAAGCGGCGACGCCGAGATTCGTAGACACGGACGCGAAGGTTACGGGCCCATTTGCCAGCGTGGCGGCTGCGACTGTCATCATGCACCTCCTGTGATGACGACGCTCACTTCGATCGTCGAGGCCGGAGTCGCGGACGGGATCGTCACGCGGATCGCGGCCAGCGAGACAGCGGCGCGGATCGTGAACGTGGACACAGCCGACGGGGCGATGACGATGCCGTTGTTGAACGCGAGCCAGTTGGGCGCGGAGGCGCCACCCGACGTGACGTTCTGCACAGAGAACATCGGCGTCCAAACCACGTTCGGTACGGCGGTCGTGAGCTGGATCCAGTACATCAGACCAGGGAGGCCGATGACGTTGATCTCGTTGATGGTGGTGGACGTCGCAGCCGTAGTGCTCCCCGTGAGCGTGTATTTACGCTGCAATACGACACTCCCCATCGAGATGGAGGTGTGTCCGCTGAGGTTTACACGGTCGATAGGCATATCAGTAGAACGCCGCCGCGATGGTGATGTTGGGTTGGAGTCCGTCGAAGCGGCGGAACGCGAGTTCCAGGCGCCAGTAGCGGACGGGGTACCCCCCGCCGAGCGGGAGAACCGGGATGATGATGCTCGGAGGCTGGTTTGTGCCGCCCGAGAGCTGATCCGAGATGTCGGCGTCGGGGCTGATCCGGACGACGTTCTCGGGGTCGAAGATGTGGGCGTATTCGCGGGAGACGAGGTACATCTCGGAGGATGCGGTCAGGGAGGACGCGACCGTGTTCAGGCCGAAGATCTGAACGAAGAGCTTCTTGCCAGGAGAACTCCAAATCGGGACGCCGCGAGGCCGCGAGGTGTCGGCGCCCCGGATCTCGGGACGCAGGTCGAACTGGGGAGAAGACCAGTAGGCGGCGGTCGTGTACCCCTGGTCCGCGTCCAGCGAGGAGGGCGCAGTCCAGTTGATGGGGGACTGTGTGATCTGCCACTGGCTGTAAGGCATATTCTGCGGCGAAGGCAGAGGATTCGTACCCGCCGGGTTGTTGAACATCGGGCCGATAGAGATCCCGCCCGGCGAGACCGCAGGGAGCGGTTCGCCTGGAAAGCCACGATAAGGGGGCGCACCATTGGGCGGGTACATTCAGCCTCCGTTCAGCGGGAGAAATTCCGGGGGCCGCG
>JBEIUO010000433.1:0-3427 GCA_040374335.1 Phycisphaeraceae bacterium | reverse complement strand
TCCACATCGGCCGCGTCGACGCCCACCGCATCGCCGCCGCCGCCGGAACCCCGGTCTTCGCCTACTCCGCCGACGAAATCCGCGACCGCTTCCGCCAACTCCAATCCGCCTTCCACGACCTCTCCCCACTCCTCTGCTACGCCCTCAAAGCCTGCGGCAACCTCCACGTCTGCCGACTCCTCGCCTCCCTCGGCGCAGGAATGGACGTCGTCTCCGGCGGTGAACTCGAACGCGCCTGGCTCAGCGGCGCACCCATGTCCCGCGTCACCTTCGCCGGCGTCGGCAAAACCGAAGAAGAAATCGCCGCCGCTCTCGACGGTCGCCACAGCCCACTCCTCAACCGCTTCCCCAACCACGACCCCTCCACCCGCGGCCCCGTCGGCCGCTTCAACGCCGAAAGCGAACAAGAGTGCGAGCGCATCGCCCGCATCGCCGCCGACCTCAGCGTCCGCGCCTCCGCCTCCCTCCGCGTCAACCCCGACGTCGACGCCAAAACCCACAAGTACACCACCACCGGCAAAAAAGAAAACAAGTTCGGCGTAGACATCGCCCGCGCACGATCCATATTCGAACGCTTCCGCGATCACCCCAACCTCCACCTCCGCGGCATCCACCTCCACCTCGGCTCCCCCATCGCCTCCCCAGCCCCTTACGTCGAAGCCACCCACGCCGCCCTCGCCCTCATCGACGACCTCCACTCCCGCGCCATCCACATCGAAGAACTCAACCTCGGCGGCGGCTTCGGTATCGACTACGGCCGCGCCACCCCCGCCTCCCTCGCCGACTTCGGCGCCGCCCTCGTCCCCCTCCTCCGCGACCGCGTCGCCCGCGGCCTCCGCATCCTCCTCGAACCCGGCCGCCCCATCGTCGGCAACGCCGGCGTCCTCCTCACCCGCGTCCAGTACATCAAGCACGGCCGCACCAAGAAGTTCGTCATCGTCGACTCCGGCATGCACCAGCTCGTCCGCCCCGCGCTCTACGAGGCCTACCACTTCGCCTGGCCCGCACGCGTCGACCCCGCTCACATCCCAGTCAACATGGCCGAGTCTCAACCCCTCGCCGGTCTCGAGCCCTGCGACATCGTCGGCCCCATCTGCGAAAGCTCCGACTTCCTCGCCACCGACCGCGCACTCCCACCCGTCGCCCAGGGCGATCTCATCGCCATCTTCTCCGCCGGTGCCTACGGCATGTCCATGGCCAGCACGTACAACGACCACCCCCGCCCCGCGGAAGTCCTCGTCGACGGCTCCTCCATGTCGCTCATCCGCCCCCGTCAACACATCGCCGAGCTCGTCGCCCCCGAACTCAGCGACCCCTCGCCCCTCGCCTGATCCTCACCACACCCCGTGCGCCCGCAGCGCACCCTCGATCTGCGCCGCCGTGTCACCCGTGTGATCCACGTGAACCCCGCGCCACCCCAGCGCGCCCGCGGCCTTCACATTGTCCTCCAGATCATCGAAGAACAGAATCTCCCCGCCCCGCGCACCCGTCAGCCGCTCGAACTCGCGGTAAATCTCCGCGTCCGGCTTCATCAGCCCCATCAGGTGACTCGCGTGCCGGTGCTTCAGCTTCCCCGCCGTCGGGTACTTCGCCCCCCCGCCCGGCCCCTCGATGTGCGTCACCCAGTGCGCGTGATTCGTGTTCGACAGCAACCCCGTCTCCACGTTCGCCGTCGCCGCCAACCGCTCGATCACCGCCGACACCCCCGCGTACTCATCCAGCAACCACGCGTCGTGCAGCCGCGCAAGCTCCTCCGCCGTGTACACGCCCCCTGTCGCCTCCCGCAAGAGTTCCAGATACTCCCCGTGCCCGAGTGTCCCCGTCTGATGCATCCGCGTCAGCTCCCGCCGACGGGCAAGCCCGCTCGCCTCGCGCGCATCCAGCCGCACCGTCAACCCCGCCGCCGCGCACCCCTCCTCCCACGAACGGCAATGCCGCAGGATCACCCCGCCCCAGTCAAAGCACACCATCTTGATCGTCACCGCTCCTGCTCCTCTTCTTCCTCGCCCGATCCAGCCGCCTCAACCCCGCCCTCCACCGGCTTCATCACCTCGCGCATCACCGTCGTCGCAAAGCTCCCCTTCGGCAGCTCGAACGCGCACCGCACGTACGGCCCCACCTCGTCTACGCCCCCTTCAACCTCCGGATCCACCAGCGGCACCCGCAGCGGCCTCCGCTCCCCATAGATCAAGTTGTTGCTCTTGCGCCCAAACTCCTCCACCTGCGCAACCGTCACCCCCGCCGCCTCCAGCGCCGCCACCTCCGCCGCGAGCACCTCACCCGCCGCCTGCTTCATCCCGCCACCCCACATCGGCCCCGTCGCGCTGATCTCAAACGCCGCCAACCGCTCCGCCGTCCCCGGATCCGCGGCCACCGCCGCGTCCACCGAAAACACCGAGTGGTTCACGTGCTTGAACGCGACGTCCCCCTCTCGCAACATCGCCAGCGTCCCCGCCGCCACCCGCGCATCCGCCACAGCGTTAAACACCGCCGACTGAAACGCCGACGCGTAAAACCCCAGCACCCCGAAATCCACCGAGAAAAACGCCCGCTTCACGCTCTGCCCCCGCACCAGCGCACGCAGCACGCACCGCTCCGCGTACGCCGTCCGCGGGAACAAGTGCAGCGCATCCGCGAGCCGCCCCTCCGCGTACGCCGCCCGCGCCTCCGCATTCACCGCCGGCCTCAGCGCATTCGGCGCCAGCATCTCCCGCACCGCCTCCGCGTGCTCCCCCCTGATCATCGAACGCCCGATCAGATGGTTGTTGTCCAGCAGCCCAAACCGCTGCTCCCCGATTCTGTTCGCAACACCCTCCGCCTTCAGCCGATCGAGCACCTGCTTCGCCACCACCACGTCCGTCGGCTTCACCCCGCGCACGCGGATCGAAAACCGATTCCCCGCCAAGTGACCACGCCGCAGCTTGTTCGCGTGCAGATCCGCCCACAACACCTGCACCCGCTCGTGCCTGATCTCCGGAAACTCCTCCGGCCGCTTCCCCGGCGCATGAATCGAGAACACCTGCCGCGTAATCGCCTGCTTGTCCTTCAACCCCGCGTACCCGATCTCCCGCTTCGTCACGCCAAAGTGCGTCGCCAGCAGGTTCACGAGCTCCAGCGTCGACATCCCCCGCTTCTGCACGAACAGATAGATGTGCTCACCCGCCCCCGACGGCTGATACAGCGGCAACTCCTCGACCAGAAAGTCCTCCGGCCGCTGCTTGATCACGCCCCCGATCCCCGCCACATCGTGCGTCTGGTAACGGCTCGGAATCACATGCGTTCGATCGCTCACCGGTCGCTCGGTCATCTCGCTCACGTCTCACCCTCTTCACGCGTCGCCGCGTCCAGGACATGCTCTTCAACAAACACCGGCACATCCCCCGCGATCCCGAGCGCAATCGCGTCGCTCGGCCTCGCATCGATCCGG
>JBEIUO010000486.1:0-3141 GCA_040374335.1 Phycisphaeraceae bacterium | reverse complement strand
TCTTGTGGTCCGTGCTCCGCGGCTGCCCGCGCCGGGCGAGACGCTGCTCGGTGGATCGTACAAGACCTTCCCGGGAGGCAAGGGCGCGAATCAGGCGGTTGCCGCGGCGAGGATGGGGGGCTCGGTCTCGATCGTGGGGCGTGTCGGCGATGATGCGCACGGCGAGAAGCTGCGCGCGGTGCTGACGGAGAACGGGATCGGCCTGGAGCATCTGCTGACGACACCCGGGCACCCGACGGGGCTGGGGATGATCACGGTCGCGGATGGGGGGGAGAACACGATTGTCGTGGCGAGCGGCGCGAACGCGCTGGTGACGGTGGAAGACGTGCAGGCGGCGGCGGCGGCGATTACGTCGGCCTCGGTGCTGCTGCTGCAGTTGGAGATCCCGCTCGCGGCGAACATCGAGGCGGCGAAGATCGCGCGGGCGGCGGGGGTGCCGGTGATTCTGAACGCGGCGCCGGCGCGGCAGATGCCGCGTGAGTTCATCGCGCTGGTGGATGTGCTGCTGGTGAACAGGTCGGAGGCGGCGACGCTGACGGGGCAGGACTTGGGGACGGAGCCGGGGCGGCTGCTGCTGCGGGCGGGGGAGATCGGGCCGGTGACGGTGATCCTGACGCTGGGCGCGCAGGGGGCGATCGTGTCGCATCGGGGGCGGCAGCGGCGGATCCCGACGCTTCAGGTGACCGCAGTGGACGCGGTGGGCGCGGGGGACGCGTTCAGCGGCGCGATAGCGGTGTGCTGGCCGGGGGTGGTGGCGGCGGCCAAGGCGAAGTCCGCGGAGGAGTCGGTGCTGGTGGAGAAGGCCTTGCTGACGGCGTCGGTCGCGGGGGCACTGGCGGCGACGAAACCAGGCGCGATCCCGGGGCTGCCGACGCGGGCGGAGGTGGAGGCGCAGCTTCCCAGGCTGGAAGGGATGCCCAGAGCGATCTGAGGGAACTGCAATACGGTTGAGGTAGTGGGAAATCTGAAAGACGCAGGGGTTTCCGGGCCGATGTGGTGCGGTTGGCGTTTGGGTGCGGACCCCGGCAGGATCAGGAAAACGTCGCACCGGAGCGCGAGTTACGCTTCTGACTACATGTGGGCGGCCTCGGCGGGTCGCCGTGTGCGGGACGGGGGAGTCATCGGGAGGAGTCAGGCATGCGCGGGTCTTTGTTCAGTCTCGTCGGGTTGCGTGAGGCGTTCGGTCGTTCGGTGGGTGCGCTGCGAGCGTCGTCCGGGCGGTTGCCGATCGAGGCGCTCGAGGACCGGCGGCTGCTGTCCTACATGGACATCATCGGGCTGAACCAGCTGCGGGCGGACCCGCTCTTTTCGAGCATCGACGGGCAGGGTGTGACGGTTGCGGTGCTTGATACTGGCGTGGACGGTTCGCACCGGGATCTGTCGGCGAACTTCCTCGGCGGGTTTGATGCGGTGAACGGGGAGAGCCTGCCGGTGGACCGGCAGGGGCACGGGACGCACGTCGCGGGGTTGGTGGGTTCGAGCAACCCGACGATTGGTGTGGCGACGCGCGCGGGGATCGTGGGGGTCAAGGTTCTCGGCGACAACGGCTCGGGGAGCAACCGCGATATCGCGGAGGGGCTTCGTTGGGTGCTGGAGAATCGCACGCGGTTCAACATCGTCGCGGTGAACATGTCGCTGGGCGGCGGGTTTTACACCAGCGAGTCGCAGGTGAGCGGCGACCCGGTGATCGCGGAGATCAGGCGGCTGGAGCGGGTGGGCGTGACGGTGATCTCGGCGAACGGCAACTCGTACAAAGGGCGTGAGACGCAGAACATCGCGGCTCCGGCGATCGGCAGCACGATCGCGGTGGGCGCGGTGTGGGAGGACACGTTCAGCCGCTCGCAGGAGTGGGGGAGCGGGGCGACGGACTTCACGACCGACGAGGACCGGATCACGAGTTTCTCGCAGCGCATCGTGGGTGAATCCACGCTGTTTGCGCCGGGTGCTCTGCTGCGGAGCACCACGCCCCGCAACGGTTACGCGGACATGGGCGGCACGTCGCAGGCATCGCCGGTGGTCGCGGGCGCGGTCGCGCTCCTGCAGGACGCGGCGATGACCTTTGCTGGGCGTTTGCTGACTCCGGATGAGGTGGTGACGACGCTGCGGGCGACCGCGGACACGATCTTCGATGGGGACGACGAGGACGACAACGTCACGAACACGCAGGTGAACTACCCGAGACTGAACATCTATCGCGCGGTGCAGCGGGTGCGCGAGCAGTTCGGCAACGTGCCCCCGCCTCCCCCGCCCCCGGGTGGCGGCGAGAGCGTGGCCGATCCCAACGGGCGTCTCTCGGGCGCGGCGACGATCAACCCGGTGCTGGACGGGAGCGAGACGCTCTCGACTACGGGGAGAATCGGCCAGGACGGCGGCTCGACGGCCATCGGCGGACGCGATGTCGACATGTACAAGATCACGGTGGCCTCGCGTGGCAACGTGACGCTGACGCTCTCGCCGGATCTGGACGACCGCGAGGACTTTGACTCGTACCTGCGGTTGTTTGATGCGAACGGTGCGGAGCTCGCGAACGACGACAACGGCGGCGATACGGGGTACTCGCGGCTGACGCAGAACCTGGAGCCGGGCGTGTACTTCGTCGGCGTGAGCGGTGCGCCCAATACGTCGTACAGCGCGACGCTGGCGGGCGGGGTCGCGGGTGACACCGGCTCGTACGCGCTCTCGCTGTCTTTGAGCAACGCGGATCCCAACGGCCTGCTGAGCGGCGCGGTGGAGGTGCGGCTGGGCGACGATCTTGCGCCGCTCGAGTTCGCGGGCTTCATCGGCGCGGACCTGGGCCAGCCGGTGGGCAGTTCGGACGTGGATCTCTTCCGGGTAACGGTGCCGGATAACGGGCTTTTGCTGGTGGACATCGACACGCCGGACCTCGACGGCTTCGTGGACTCGTTCCTGCGGGTGTTTGATGAGAACGGGAACTCGCTGGGGTTCAGCGACGACACCGCGGCCGAGGGCACGGAGTTCACCGACGCCTCGTTCCCCGGGTTCCACTTCGACTCCGCCGGCGAGTTCGTCGGCCATACGACCGACAGCTTCCTGTCGGTTCGGGTGCAGCGCGGCGGGGTGTACTACTTCGTCGTGTCGGACTTCGAGAACCTCGGGTACGAACCGACGAACCTCGACAAC
>JBEIUO010000063.1:0-8172 GCA_040374335.1 Phycisphaeraceae bacterium | reverse complement strand
GACCGTCTCTAACTGTGACGAGTTCGCCTTGGCGATCGGCACCTCGTGCCTCGCGATCGGCGCTCCCGTTCGCTTTGTGACCGTGGGGTTCTCGCCGCGGCTACCCGGCCAGCGGAAGGTCCATACGCATGTCTTCGCGACGGCGCAGGATCCGAGGACCAAGCAGTGGTGGGTTCTTGACCCGGTCGCGGGTCGGCGCACTCAGCCGATGCTGGAGCGTGTCAAGCAGTATTCGATCTTCGAGGTGTGAACATGACGATGCCGCGATACTACGGTCCCGGCGGAGGGCTTGCCTCCGTCTCTGGTCTTGGGCAGGGAACTCCTCCTGCAACTCCCCCGGCTTCCCCTCCTGCGACCACCAGCGGTCGGGCCCCGATTCAGGTGAACGTCGGCCAGTCGAGCACGATTGGCACCGTCTGGACGGTGGCGGGCACGGCGGCCTCGGCCGCCCTCGCCTACCACGGCTACAAGCGGAACAACAGCGTCGGCTGGGCGATCGGATGGTTCCTTCTGGGTGCGTTCTGGCCGGTCAGCCTGCCGATCGCGTTCGCTCAGGGCTTCGCGAAGCCCCGCGTGAAGAGCAACCGTCTCCGTAGGAGCCGCTGATGCCTGCCTTCATGGGGCGTCGCGGATCGGGGCTCATGGGCCTCGGAGCCGACGCTGACGATCAGAGCGCGATCAAAGTCGGGGAGCGGGCCAAGTCGGACCCGATTCTCTCGACCGCGTCCGTCATCGCGTCGGAGATCCTCGTCAAGATTTCCCTCGTGCCGAAGGACAAGCGGCTGGCCGAGATGCGGAAGATCCTGAACGCGGGCGAGCCCGGCATGGGCGACCGCGCGGTGCAGGAGTACCAGCGTCTTTGGACTCGGCGCGGGGAGGGCGAGAAGGATCAGACGATGTTCGACGTCGTCCGTTCCGAGGTCGCCAACCTGATCGTGAAAAAGACCTTCCAGATGGCGAAGTCGCAGCCGATGTCCGGGCTGGGGCAGACCATCGCAGAGGCATCCGGTCGAACAAGCCAGGGGGTCAACGACGCCAACGCGCTCTTCTGCTCGTTCGGCGCTGGCGGCATGGCGATGGTCGGTGGGATCACGGATCAGTTCGGCCTTCGCGGCGGCAGCGGCAGCAGTGCCGGAACGGCGGGGTCGATCACGGGCGGCGCTGTCGCCGGAGGCCGGATCGCAGGCTGCAACGCGGGTCAGATGGTGCTTCAGAACCAGAACGCGCAGGCGATGGCGACCATCGCGCAGCAGGGCACCGCGCAGCAGCTTGCGCTTCAGGCGCAGGCAGAGGCGGCCCGCGAGGCGCGATTCCAGCGCATGCTTCTGCTCGGCGGCGGCGGCGTCGTGGCTCTCGTCGCCATCGGACTTGTCCTGCGGAAGTGATCGGTGAGCTACTCGGTCAGGAGCACGCTCGGGGATGCGCCGTCCGTTTTGGTCGGCGCTCGCGCGTATTCGGACCCGGTGCTCGCCCAGGCTTCGCTCGAAGCTGCCAAGGTGGTCGAGAAGCTGGCTGCGGCGGCCCCTTCGTCTCGGAGGGCACTTTTGCTCTCTGAGGCGGAGAGGCGCGGCCCAGGCCTCGGCAGAGTGGTGGCAGCCGAGCTTGACCGGCAGATTCGCCGGGGCGTCTCCGCCGACAAGGCCGTGTTCGATGCGCTCCGCACGGCGTTCGCGAATCGCCGGATGAACGCGGCGCTCGACCGCGCTGCGGTGTACGCGGCGTCCCGTGAGGGGTGGTCGGCGCTGGTGGACTCCTCGCTCGGCCAGCTGTCTCCGAACGACCGGGTGGCTGCTTGCACGGCGGCGGGTGCGACGGCGACCGCTGGCGGTGTCACGCAGGTCATCCCGGTGTACGGTCAGATCATCGGCGGCGTTCTGTCGATCGGTTCTGGCATCGCATCGCAGGCGCTGGACTGTGGCCGGGAAGAGCGCGAAGCTCAGGCGCGGCTTGCGGCGACGCAGGCTGCGGAGGCTCAGGCCCGCATCCAGCGGGCTCAGGCGCTGGCTCAGGCCGAGGAGATTGCCGCTCGCGGACGAAGAAGGCGGCAAGTTATCGTCGGTGGAGCTATCCTCGGCACGGTGGCCTTGGCTGCCGTGATTCTTTCGTGAGAAGCAGGGCCCCTGCCCAGAGAGTGACCGATGGCGAAGGAACTGGACGACCTCTTTGACGACGACGGTGTGCTGCCGGTGCCGACCATGCGCGGCACGGCGAACCTCGACCTCGAAGACTACGCTGACGCAAGCGATCCCGGTGGCTTCTTGGACGACGAACTGATGGAGGTTCCTCCTCCGAAGCAGAGCGGCGCCGCCCCTGCGACGGACGTGGAAGGCACCTCCTCGTTCGACATGCTGGATTCGGCTCCCGGCCCCGGCATGGATCAGACGACCTACGGCAGTCACCCCTGGCAGATCGGCGCAGGTGGCGGCTACCGACCCTTCTCGCAGCAGACCACGGACATGTCCGACCTCGCCGGAGAACCGATGACCTCTTCCAGCAGCCTTCCCGTGCGGGCCGTTCAGTCGGACCCTGTCGTTCCTGTTCCTGCCTTCCGGCCGAGCGAGCGGAACGCGATGCCCTCGAACGCCGAGGTGGACCCGATGACGGTCTACGATCGGACGAGCTACGAGTACAACGACTCACCGGGCAACGTGATCGGCTCGGGGATCTTCGACATGGAGGAGGGCGTCACCTTCCGGCCGCGCGACGGGATCTTCGCGAACAAGTACGCGCTCCCGGCCTACGTCGCGGACGAAGACGCCGAGGGCGTGCAGCAGTCGGAGATGTGGGACGTCGAGGAGGACAACTGGCGCGTGACTCAGGTCAACGCCACGGGTGTTCCGCTCTCGCGCGCTGTTCGGTCACTTCACCCCGCTCCGGCGGTGTTCGATCATCCCTCCGGTCTTCGGCCGGAGATTACTGGGCCCCGGTCGCACATCGAGGCGTTCGGCCGTCGCGCGGCGAAGTGCGTGCTGGATGAGGCCCGCATGATGCCCGACCGAGGCTCTCGCGCAGCCTTCCTCGCCCGCGCTACCGCGGCGCTGGGTCCGCAGATGGCCCAGCGGGCGAAGAGCGTGGCGGACGGTCTGGTGAAGCTGGGCTACCCGGCGGACGTCGCGGTTGAGGACGCCTTCGCTCACTGCGTCATGCACGCGATCATGCGCGACCTCTCTGACCGCTCGAAGAACGGTGGCGGCCTGCCCCGCGTGGACAAGATGGCCGCGGGACTTCGCCTGAAGCAGGGTGAGGTTCGCAAGGCCGCTGCCGACCACCTTCAGCCGCTCGTGAGCGATGCGCGCAAGCTCCAGACGGATCTCGGAGCCTTCCATGCCTCTCGCTCGGCGCGTGGGCTCGGCCAGATCGACTCGTCGGCACCGCTCGCTCCCGCGTCTGCTCCCGCTCGCGCGGCGGCTCCGACGCTCTTCACTCCGCGCAACGTCGTGATCGGCGCGGCGGTGCTCGGTCTGGGCTACCTCGCGGCGACGAAGACCGAGAAGGGTCGCGAGATCACCGAAAACGTCGCGTCGGGGTTCCGCCGGATGGTAGGCGGTCGCTCGCGTCGTCGGGCGCGTTGAAGGAGGATCAGATCATGGAAGGCCAACAGTTCGTGAATCCTGACCTCTACGCGCAGCAGGTCGCCCAGGCGAGCGGCGGTGCGATGCCCGCTGCCGGGATGGCTCCGTACCCGCTGTACGGCATCCCTCCCCTTGGACAGGCAACGACGCCTGCGACGACGGGCGAGGTGCCGGTGTACCGTCGCAACTGGTTCTGGGCGCTCGTGGGTGCCGGGACCGTTGGTGCCGCGTGGGCCTACTTCGGCTGGTGGCGCGGGCGCGGCATGTCCCCCAACCGCTCCGGCGGGTCGTGGGATCAGCTTCCGAGCGGCGTCTGGCAGATGCGGCACGGCGAAGAGTCGGTGCTCATGGTCTTCGGGAGCGGCGACAGCTGGGACTGGCAGGCCGACTACTCCCCGGAGGGCGGCCGGTACCGCGTGAAGCGTGGCAGCGCCCGGTCGCTCGACGCTGCGAAGCGCGCCGCGGAGGGGTGGCTTCGCCGCGCATCCTTCGGCGGGGAGTGAGGAGCAAGCGATGCCGTACAAGGTCAACAGGGCGCTGGGCTACCAGCAGTGGGGCGTCACCAACCCGTTCGTGTTCGCGAACTACGGGCAGCCGCAGCGGCATCGTGGATACGTCTCCCCGATGGTCTTCCAGACGCACACCCCGCAGCTGAAGAACCCGCACCTCGGGCAGGCTGTGGACTTCGTGGAGGAGGACCGGCGTCGCGCTCGGCGCATGGAATGGATCGCGGTCGCGAGCTTGGGCGTGTCGCTGTGGTCGATGTGGTTCTTCTATCAGAAGATGCAGACGCCCACGTCGGGACGGTGAGACATGGCAAAGCGTCGCCGCAAGAAGGTCGAGCAGAACCCGCTCACCAGAGGTCAGAAGGTCGCCATCATCGGCGGCATCGCTTTGGCGGGTGGGGCGGCAGCCCTGTTTCTGACGCAGCCCGCGGCGGCAGCGGCTCCTCCCACTGGACCGGCGGCCGATCCGTTGCAGGCCAAGGCGCAGGAGTGCGCGGCGCTCCAGGCGGCTCTCGCGCAGCTTCGCTTGCGTCCCACTCCCGACGCTCAGGAAGTTCGACGGCTGGAGCAGCAGGTTGCGGCGTGCATCGCGCAGGCTCGCGAGCTTGGCGCTCCGGTAGACAACGCGACGGCGCAGCAGTCAACGGGCGATCAGGCGCACGCGACGGCCATCGCCAAGCACGACGAGTACAAGGCCACGGACTACTCGGACCTCTTGAAGCGGAACAACCTTCGCGGCGAGGTTCTCGGGCAGGGAGCCGCTGCCGCCACGGCGTTCAAGGCGGCGATTGCCGCTGCGACCTCGGACGACGCGGTGCAGCTTGCGCGTCTGTCGGTCATCCGCGCCCTCGAACCGGCGATCCAGCGTCGCCTCTGTTACCTGTACGATCAGCCGGGGTGCGGGCGGCTCGGGGTCAACGAAGACCACGGCAACGACAAGGCGGCGCAGGAGCAGGCCCGCGTCATCGCGCCCTTGATCGAGGCCCACACCGCAGCGATCGAGAAGCTCGGCGGTGCTGGCGCTCTCAGGATCCAGGCGGGCCTGGACAAGTGGATGCAGGCGCTCGTGAACGGCGCGAACACGATCAAGTCGTTCGTGGATGCCAAGTTCAACGAGTACAAGCAGGTGGACTACTCGGACGCCTTGCGCCGGAACAACCTGCGCCAAGAGATCCTCGGCAACGGCGAGTCGCTCGTCGCGACGTTGGACAGCGCTCTGGGCGAGGCCAAGAAGTACCGATACGCCGACGGCGTGCGACTGGTTGCCGCGACGACGCTTGCGGCGCTGAACGCATCGATCGACCGTCACCTCTGTTTCGTCGCGGGCGGCTCGGGCTGCGGCACGTTCGCGACGAACGAAGATCAGCCCGACGTCAAGGCGCGTCAGGAGTACGACCGCGTTACGAAGAAGCTCTTCGACCTGTACCGCAAGTGCGTCGATGCGCTCGTTGACCTGGGCGATGCGAGCCTGTTCGCGCCGCTGCTGACGGCCAAGATGCGGCTCGCCACGAGCGCGTCAGACCGGGCGACCGCGAAGTTCAACGAGTACAAGGCGACCGATTACTCGGACGCCGTCAAACGGAACAACCTGCGGCAAGAGGTGCTGGCGAACGGTGCGCTTGCGGCGGAGCGACTCAGCGATGCGCTAACCGTGGCCGTGAACGGCGCAAACGCTCGTCCATCGACCACGACGACGCTGGTGCGCTCGGCGGCTCTGCTGGCCCCCTCGGCTCGTCTGGCGCCCGTCGCCTTCGCGCGTTCGTCCGGCACGTCGGGCCTGGGGCAGAGCGCGTCGCTTTCCTACTTGCAGACCCTTTCGCAGACGAGTCCGAACTGGGCTCAGCAGGCTTCTTCGTCGGCGTCGCAGGGTTTTGCGAAGGCTGCACAGGCGGGCGCCGAGCGCGCGGCGCTTCGTTCTATCGCTTCCGTTGCCTCGGGCATCCAGGCTGCGCTCGACGCCGCGGTGACTCGAAAGCTCTGCTACCAGTATGACCAGCCGGGCTGCGGTCGGTTCGCAGAAAACGAGGCGACCAACGCGAGCAAGGCGGCTGACGAACAGCGGCGCGTGATCGAGCCTCTTTTGGCATCGTCCCGCATCGCGGCGAAGTTCCTCTCGGACAAGGGTGAGGCGAGCGCCGAGGGGCCTTTCGCGGCGAGCATCGTCCGCGAGTTGACTGCGGCTCGCGAGTACATGGAGCGCCAGTTCAACAGCCTCAAGGCGACCGACTACATCGACCAGCTGAAGCGCGGGAACATTCGCGGCGACATCGTGAGGGCTGGGCAGCAGGCGGTCGCGGTCCTTCGCGGCGCAAAGCCTGCGACTCCCGCGGGCAAGGCAGCACTTCGCGCGGCGGCGGAGCAGCTTCTCAGTCAGTCGCGAGCGCGGGAAGCCTGCTACCGCTCCGGCGCGTCGGGTTGCGGTCGGCTGGACGACGCGGGCGACGGCTCGGCGCGCGTCTTTGTTCCGGGGTATGCGGCGTCGCCGCGCGAGGACGACAGCGCCAAGAAGGCGGATCAGGAGGCCAACGAGATCGGCAAGCCCCTGGCCGCACTGATCGGTGACAAGGCTGCGCTCGCGGGCCTCGGAGACGCCGATGGTGGCGTCCCGACGTGGGTGTGGTGGGTTGCAGGTGTCGGCGTGGCCGCGGCGGTGTATGCTTCCACGCGCTCTGCGCGGCCGGTTCGCTCCAACCGCAGGCATCGCCGCACTTCTCGTTCTGGCCCTCGTTCTCGCATCCGATGAAGAGAAAACCATGAGCTACTCATACCTTGGGCAAACGCTCTCCCAGATTCGGGTGGCACCGAGCGCTTTGGTCTCCGGTTCGTCCGCGAAGCCGGTCGTCGTGTCCACTTCCAGCGTGGTGGTGACTCCTCCGGCTGGAGCGCCTGCGCGAGGCGTTGTGGTGGTGTCGGGTGCCGCCAAGCCGGTGAACTCGGCAGACCGCGCGAAGGCCGCCGCTGCGATGGCGATCCGCATCGCGGACAAGCTGCGTGCGTTGCGGCCGAAGGCTCCGGCGGGGGCTCCGCGTTCTGCGATGAACGAGGCGGAGAACAAGATCCGGGGCATCGCGCTCCTGCTCCCGCTCAAGCGCATGACGCTGGCCCAGGCGTTCATGTCGGTGAGCGAGGCGCAGCGTGGCGTCATCGCGGGCCAGCTTCCGCTTGAAACTCGCAAGTCGGTGCTGTCGGCGCTTCAGGCACTCCGGTCGGCCATCGCGCCTCCGGTTCGATCGAAGGTCACGGTCGCTCCGGCTGTGGGCGGCAGGGTCAGCGTCACCGCGACGCAGGCCACGACCATCCAGGGCTCGGTCGATGCGGCGATCTCGAAGCTGGCTGCTGCTGGCACCCCGGTTACGGAGGCCACGGTCAAGCAGGCTGCCGTGGACATCATCAAGGAGGTCGCCCCCGACACCTCCGAAGCTGCGAAGATGGCGGCCTCTCTGAACGAGTCGCCGCTCGTCGTTTCTGGCGGCGCGAAGGCCGACGAAACCAAGGTGGTGGAGACCCTGACCACGACGCCGATGGCAACGGAGGCCGTCGTCGCGATCATGGAGTCCACCGACAAGGCCCCGCCCGCGCCCGAGCCCGAGGCTACGAAGGTCGAGGAGCCCGCGCCCGCTCCGACGCCGTCCGATCTGGTCGCAGCACCTCCGCCCGCCGAGGAGAAGAAGGCCGATGAGGTCACGTCGCTCGTGGCCCACGCCGAGGCATCGAAGAAGGAAGGGCTCTTCGGCATCCCGTGGCTCTACGTCGGCCTGGGCGCTGGCGCGCTGGTGGTCGGAGGCATCGTCATGTCGCGTCGCCCGGCTCCCACGCCGAATCGGCGCAAGCGGAGGTCGCGATGAGCGTGCAGGCGGACATCGGCGAGAAGATCCAGGCGATCATCGACTCCTATCGCCAGGAGGCCAGCTACGCGAAGCACATGGCGGATTCGATCGAAGCGGACTGGGGTGCCCAGGACTGGGCGCTTCTCGCCGACCGTCGCGTGATCACGCAGCGCGAGGCCGACATCATGTCGGGCGTGAGCCCCAACCGCCGCAAGCGCGTGTCGCGCAACAAGAAGAGGACGAGCCGTCGGGCTCGGTGAAGGAGAG
>JBEIUO010000612.1:0-2607 GCA_040374335.1 Phycisphaeraceae bacterium | reverse complement strand
CCGCGGCCGCGCCCGCGAGACCGTGTGTGGAGGTGTGGGGGGGGCTCAGCAGCCGTTGTCCCAGGCGGCGAAGAAGCCGATGACATCGTCACCGTCGACGCCGCCGTCGCCGTTGAAGTCGGCCTGCGGGATGGAGGCGTCCCAGTCGGCGAAGAAGGCGATGACGTCGTCGCCGTCGACACCGCCGTCGCCGTTGTAGTCGGCGGGGCAGGGGGTGAGGTTCCAGTTGAGGACGAAGTTGGCGGCGTCGGTGGTCCAGCTGGTGACGCGGATGAAGACGGTCTCGCCGGGGGTCATGGCGTGCGAGGCGAGCGCGTCGCGCTGCAGGCCCTGGTCGCAGGGGAGGAAGGAGTCATCGACGCAGGCGAGCATGGTGGCGCCGCAGCGGTCCCAGAGGGAGAGGATGGAGTCGAAGCCGCGATCGACGACGCCGTAGTCGCTGGTGCCGCAGGTGTCGACGGTGAGGTGGGCGAGGTGACCGGTGGTGTTCTGGATGGAGTACCAGAGGTCGGGGACGGTGAGGGAGGGTGCGCACTGGGCGACGCCGCTGGGGGTAGAGAGGCGGAGGTCACCGAGGAGGGAGCCGGAGAGGCCGACGAGGGCGGAGGCGTCGGAGCAGTTGTCTCCACCGGTGGTGAAGCCGAATGTGGTCGTGACGTCGCTGTTGATGCTGCTGGCACCGCCGAGTGCGCCGGCGCGGATGAGGATCTGCTGGCCAGCGATCATGTCGAGATGGGCGACGGCGTCGAGGAGGTTGGCGGCTGGGCCGCAACCGGTGTTGCCCTGCGGGTCGTCGACGCACACGAGGGAGGCTCCGTTGCAGGAGTCGAAGAGACCGAGGATGGAGTCGATCTGGACGCTGCTGTAGGTGCCGCACATGGAGACGCGGAGGTGTCCGTTCGAGGGAGCGGTGAAGGAGTACCACCAGTCGGCGGTAGCGACGCACTGCTGGTTGTTGCTCGAGCTTGTGTAGAAGGCGTCGAGCGTGTGCGATGTGTTGGGAAGGACAACGATGGCGTTCTCGCACTCATCGTTTGGGGCGATGGGGAGAGTCTGGGGCGCGGGGAGGTAGATGCGTGAGCCGTAGTCCCAGAGTGCATCGCTGGTGCAGTCGACGCCACAGTCGCCGTCGGTGCCGGTGGTGGCTTCGAGGCCGCGGGTTGCGCTTTCCTCGGTGTCTTCGGACATGATGCTGAGGACGAGGGTGATGCTGCCGGTGGCTTCGTCGAGTTGGATCTGGAACCAGTGGAGGTCTTCGGCCATGCCGCCGAACTTGCTGACGCTTTGCCAGGAGATGTAACAGCGGCGTTCACCGACGGCGCCGACGGTTTCGTACCAGACGTGGTCGGGCTCGGGGCTCTGCTCTGGGGCGATGAAGTAGTCGTCCCAGCTCGGGGCCATGAAGCCGTCGACAGCTGCGAAGGCCTGCCAGAGGCGGAGGCGGCGGGTGGCGTCGGCGCGTTCACGGCGTTGGCCTGCGCGGAAGGCGAGGTCGAAGGGGTCGAGGGGAGTGGGGGCGGGGGCGACGGAGCGGAGGGCGTGGACGAACTCGCGCTCGGCGGCGCTCAGGCCTTCAGGTTCGTCGTGGGGGAGTTGCATGGTGACTCCAGTGCGGCGCGGAGTTGGGCGAGTGATTCGCGGAAGCGGCGGTGGGCGGTGGCGGGGGGGAGGGAGGTGATGGCGGCGATTTGATCGAAGGTGAGGGAGGCCCAGATCTTGAGGACGAGGATCTCGCGGGCGTCGTGGGGGAGTTGCTCGAGGGCGGCGGCGAGATTGGTGGCGCTGACGGGGGCTGCGGAGTTGGAGGCGGGAACGAAGAGGCGGGGGCGGGCGCGGCGGGCGGCGGCGTCGTGGCGAGAGGCGGAGAGGACGAGGTTGCGGAGGATTCGGAAGAAGCCAGGCGCGGGGGTCGTCGGGAGGAGAGGGGAGGGCGAGGAGTCGGAGGAGTGATTCCTGAACGGCGTCGGCGGGGTCGAGGGCGGAGGAGTGGGGGAGCGGGCGTAGAGGAGGAGGGAGGGTGCCCAGTCGGTGGGGTTATGCGCGGGGGGTTGGTGGGCTGGGCCGGGCATGGTGATGTGATGTGGATACGACGCGGGAGGGGTGAGTTGATCTCAGAAAGTGGGGCCGTGATTCTGTTTGGATTGTGTGGGGTAGTGAATGGACGAGGGGGGCCGGGGGGTTGACGCAGGATTTGGGAGAGTTGGTATATTGGGACGACCCCGGGCGGGTGGCCCGGTGGATGTTGAACCGAAGCGGGTCCGGCTCGAGAATCGCAGGCGGTTCATTTGGGGCTTGAGTTCTCGGGCAAAGGCGTGGATTTCGATGGTCAACATTTACGTCGGCAACCTCCCCTTCTCGACCACCGAGCAGGATCTGAGGGACATGTTCTCACAGCACGGCAAGGTGGAGCGCGCGTCGATCATCATCGATCGCGAAACGGGTCGCTCGCGCGGCTTCGGTTTCGTGGAGATGAGTGATGACAACGAAGCGCGGGCCGCGATCGCGGCGACGAACGGCCAGAACATGGGCGGTCGTCCGCTGAAGGTCAACGAAGCGCAGCCCAAGGAGCAGCGCGGCGGTGGCGGCGGCGGTGGTGGTGGTTGGGGT
>JBEIUO010000082.1:0-7760 GCA_040374335.1 Phycisphaeraceae bacterium | reverse complement strand
GTCTGCACGCCGGTTATGTTCGATGGTGCGCCCGAGGCGTACCTGTACCTCGACGCGAAGTCCACGGAGCGTGCAACCGCCGTGACCGGCGAGGTCGCCATGTTCTGCCAGGCCGTCGCGAGGATCTGCGGCCTCGCGCTCGCGAATCTCCACCGCGCGCGCCTGGAAGTCGACCGCAAGCGCCGGCACTCGGAGCTGGAAGCGGCCCGCGATGTCCAGGCGATCATCATGCCCCCGGCCCGCGGTGCGCACGGCGGCATCGTCTACGCGATGCGATCGATCCCCGGCCGCTACGTCGCGGGCGATCTGTTTGATTTCATCCCCCTCGGCGAGGGTCGCGCGGCGGTGCTGCTGGGCGACGTCGTCGGCAAGGGTGTCGCCGCGGGCATGATCATGTCCAACGTCCAGGCCCACCTCTATCGGTTGCTCAAGGCCAACGCCGATCCCGCGGCGGCGCTCAACGAGGTCAACGCGATCGTCTACGAATACTCGCAGCGGTACAACACCGAGCGCGAGGGGCTGTCGATCTTCCTGTCGCTGCTGGTCGCGGTGGTGGACGAGCGCGCGGGAACGGTGACCTGGGGCGATGCCGGCCACGGGCACTGGTTCGTACGCGGTGCGGACGGCGCGGCGTCCTGCCCCGAAGGCCCCGGTGGGCCTCCGATCGGCGTTGTGCCCGACTTCGTCTTCAGCGCGGGGACCGCTCCGCTCACGCGCGGCTCGAGGCTGGTGCTCTTCTCCGACGGAGTGGTGGAGCAACGTTCATTGGGGGGCGAGGAGTTCGGCGTGGCGCGCGCCACGGAGGCGGTCCGCGCATCCAGGAGCGAGGCAGAGGATGCCGACCTGATGGTCGCCGCGGTCATGCGGCACGTCGGCGTGACAACACTGGAAGGGGAGAGCCCCTTCGCGGACGACGTCACGGTCGCAGTTGTCGGAATCAACGAAGCGTCCGCGGCCGGTTCATAAAGCCGCAGCGGGTTTCGCGGCAGGACGAGCCTCGAAAAGCGGCCCGCGCCTTTGAAGGCGCGGGCCGCGAACGAAGTCCCCTCGTGAGACCGCCGTCGTCGATCAGCAGCCGGGCAGGCCGCCGCCGCCGTTGTCCCAGGCCGTGAAGAACGCGATGACATCGTCGCCATCGACGCCGCCGTCGCGGTTCACGTCGGCACAGCCGAGGTTGGCGTCCCAGTCGCCGAAGAACGCAATGACATCGTCGCCGTCGATGCCCTGGTCGTTGTTGTAGTCGGCGTAGCAGTCGTCGAATGTCCACGGGCAGCTGCAGTTGGTGGTGACGTTCAGAACACCCGAGCCGCGCGAGGTGATGAAGCCGTTGGTGGCACCGCCGATACGGATGAGGTAGGATGCACCCTCGGTGACGGTCCAGTTAATGCTCGCGTCGTCACCGCAGCGGTCGTCGGAGCACGCGATACGCACGCTGCCGAAGGTGCCGGGGCAGATGCTGTTGTAGACGACCATGGTGCTGTCGTAGGAAGCGCCGCACACGGCCGCGGTCGCGGTGCCGTCGCAGAGGGCGGTGTAGCGGAACCAGATGTCAGGCCCAACCGTGTTGTCGGTGCCGAAGCGGCAGAATCCTTCGGTGTTCGTTGTGCTCGGCGTGGCGTTGCAGGTGGAGAAGAGCGTGGGCGTGTTGGTGTACACGGGGGGAACACGCGAGCAGAGGTTGTTGGAGGTGAGGTCATCGACGTTGAGCACGAACTCGCCGGTCGTGCCACCGTACCCGGAGACGCGGACGTAGTACGTGGTCCCGGCGTTCAACTGGGCCTGCAGATAGGACTGGAACCCCGTGCCGCTGTCGTCGTCGCACGCGACGGTGTTCAGCGCGGTGCCCGGGCAGCCCGAGTGGATGGACAACAGGGTGTCGCCGAGTTCCGATCCTTCGGTGTCGAACGTGTAGTAGTTCGTGCACGTCGGTGTGAAGGCGTACCAGACATCCTTCGCGGACGTCGAGCTCCCGTCCCCGCAGTTGGTCGCGCCGTCCTTCGTCGCCGCGCGGTTCGTGCCGGTCACGGTCCCGAGTCCGATCGTGGTCGCGGAGGCGCAGTTGTCGTTGGCGGGAGGCGCGAGGGTGGCGAGCAGGCTGAAGGTCCCGGTGGTGCCGTTGTACCCGCCGACGCGGACGACATACGTCGTTCCCGCGACGCCCGCGAAGGTCAGGCGCGACAGGTTGCCGACACCCGAATCATCGTCGCACGCGACGGTGTTGGCCGCGGTGCCGGGGCACGCCGAGTGCACCGAGACCACGGTGTCCAGGAGCGTTCCACCCTCGAGAGACTCAAGGATGTACGTTCCGGTGTACGGGGCCGTGAAGCGGTACCACACGTCCGCGTGCGTCGTTGTCGTGCCGCCGCATGTGGTGGTCCCGTCGTTGGTCGCCGCGGCGTTGGTCCCCACAAGCGCGGTGCCGAACGGGAGGTTAAAGCCCGGCGAGCAGGCGTCGTTGTTGGGGATTGGGATCGTCACGGTGATGGGCACCGCGTCCCACTCGTCGGTGTCGTTGTTGCTGAAGTCCGCGTCGGTCCCGGAGTCGAGGACCACGCCGAGGAAGTAGTTGCCCGGCGGAGTGTTCTCGGGGATGGTGGTGCTGTTCATGGTGACGCGAATCGTCCCCATCGCGGCGAAGTCCCAGTTGAAGGACTCGGTCCGGAGCAGGGTGTCGCTGGTGGAGATGTCGCTGTTGGTGGAGAGATACGTGCGCAGGCTGTAGGTCGCCATTCCCGGGTCGGCGTTGGTCGCGTTGACCGCGAGGAAGTTGGCAGTCGTGGTGCTCTTGCCGGCGGGGATCGAAGCGGGGGCGAAGTTGCAGTCGAGGGCCTGGAGGTCGAAGGTGCTGCCCCGGGATGCCGCGATGAAGTCGTCGACCGTGTCGGCGAATCCGACCCACATCTTGCAGTAGTTGCCGACGGTGGTGCGGTTGGACGTGGAGGCGACGCCGTGGACGTGCCGGTTGCCGTTCTGGATGAAGTAGAGCCCCGAACCGCTCTGGCCGCCCCAGAGCGCGGTGAAGCAGCCCGCAGTGGTTTCGATCTGGAGCTGGTTTCCGGGGCAGTTGTCGACGGTGCCGTACCAGTACTTCATATCGCTGCCGGTGTGGAGCCCGGGTGTGCCGCAGCCCTCTGCGGGGAAGCTGAAGTTGTGGTACGTAAAGGTCTGGATCTGATCACAGGGGCCGTCCCACGCGTAGCTGTACCAACCGGTCAGCGAGCCCACGGCCCGGGTGAGTCGGATCATCGCCATGTCGGCGTCCCAGTCGCCGCTGTTGATGTAGTTGGTGCCCGCGGAGAAGACGGTGCCGCGACCGTAGCCGTAGTGCTCGAAGATCCCGGCGTTGGGGCTTCCGGGGATGATGTTGCCGTTGCCGTCCCATCCGGGGAAGACGAAAACCTCGGTGGCGAAGCCCATGATGTTGGCCTCGCGGTTGTACACGCAGTGGGCCGCGATGAGCACGGTTTCGGCATCAATCATCGTGCCCGAGCAGAGGTACCACGCCGAGCCGCCGGTGGTGGTGGTGAACCGCATCGCGACTTTGCAGTTGGCCCGCGCGGGGAAGGTTCTTTCGTCGACATCAACCATGGTCCCCAGGCCGCGTTCGAAGTAGTCCATGACGTTGCCGTCGGCACCGGGGTATGTCGTACCGCCGAGGCCCGAGGGCGGGAGGGAGAACATCGCGGGAAGATCAACGATGGTGCCAGTCTCGGCGTCAACGATCGTGACGCTGTTGGGGGCGTTGGGGTCAAAGCCGGGGACGCCGTCGAACGCGGGCATCGGTGCCGGTGGGATGAGATGGAGCGGGGGCATGTCCGCCGGGAAGTGACGGTCGGAATCGACGCCGTCCGACTGCGGCGGCGCGGTCCTCGAAGGATTGCCCACAATCTGTGCGTGCGCCGTCGTGCCGGCGACGAGAACCAGCAGGCCCGCGAGTGCGGAGTTCGTGGAGCGGAACATGTGAGGCCTCCTTCAAGGATGCGAGCGCGACCGTCGAGACCGCCGCTGCACCTCTGGTGCTTGGGGGAGCCCGCGACCACGTGATCGCGTGGTGCCCCTTGGATCCGGAAGGCGTGCGAGCGGTTGTGACCGGGGGTACGCCGCGGGAGGCGGGGCCGGCGGGCCGTGGCTCAAGACTCGTGGGTTCTCGTGGAGGTGCGGGGTTCGCACGCGCGGGAGTGTGAGTCCCGAATCAGGCGGGCCGAGCGTTGCGCCGCGTGTTCGCGTCGCGTGCCCGTTCCCTGTTGGCGATGCTATGGAGACCGGGGGGCACCGGGCCGCACAAAGGCAACAAAATGGTCTTCGATTGAGGGGAAACCCGCGCACCTGCGACAAGATAGGGGAAAACCCCGCGGAGCACGTGCGGGGGTGAGTGAGTGAGGCGCAGCCCGGCAAAGCGGTGCCTCGCTCGCGAACGAGACGTGCCTACCGGACCCTCCGCCCGAACGTCCCCCCGCACCGGGTTCCACCCCGCCTTGCTGCGCGAACTCTCCTTGCCACCCCTCCCCGATGGGGTACATTGACAGCATGATGCTCCAGTCTGGGCCCGAGAAACTCTCCGCGGGCATCGGTCTACTCGCCGCCGCCTCCGTCGCCTGCGCCCAGCCCGCGGTCTTCAACGGCTTCGCCGTCGCCCCCTTCTTCCACGCCGCCCAAGATGGGCGCGTTGATGTCGTCTGCCTCGGTGACTCCAACCAACTCCACTTCGGCGGCGGGTGGGACCGCGCCTGGACGCGCGCCCTACAGACGCGACTCGGCCTCTACGCCTCCGGCATCATCACGCCGGGCGAGGGTGCCGGCAACGGCGGTGGCGTCGGCGAAGGGTGGGGTGTGCTGGCGGTCGGACAGGGCATCTTCCAGACCTCCGCCGCGCCTCCGAGCATCGATCGGTACCTCAACGCCGTCGCCAGCGGGCTCGGGCCGCAGTCGTACGTGTACCTCGCGCCGGGCCTCGTCGCGCCCGGCACCGTGGCCCAGGGCATGGTCCTGTACATCATCGCGCCCTTCGCGGTCGCAGAGCCCTTGCGGTTCCACTACGCCTACGCGCAGTTCGACGGTGAAGGCGCGGGTTCCTTCCGACCCATCGTGCGCAGCGATGATGCCCCGCCGTTCCCGGAACTCGCAACGGGCGCAGTGATCTCCACGCGCTCCGGTGCCGGAGGCGGAACGCGCGCCCGTCGGGGTTGGCTGGACCTCCCCGCCGGCGAACGCCCCATGCAGATGAGCATGCACTTCGCGCGTTCGTCCGAGTCGATCGTCGGGCCCTTCGCCGCCTTCGGCATGCGGGTCGAGCAGCTCACAGCCACACACGGCGCATCCCTCCACACCCTCTACGGCGTCGGCGGGCAATCCGCACGAGACATGGCCGCGGCATTGATCGCGAGCGACGACGCGACCCTGACGCTCTACTTCGAGCAGGTCCGGGCACTCGGGTCGCGGGGCGTCCTGATCCGCGTGAACAGCGGGCTAAACGACCGCATCGAGACGCTGCCCTCGGTGGGACCGGCTGGGGTTGCGGAGGGGAGCTCCGCGCCGGCCTACGCCGACAACCTGCGCGCGATCGTCGCCCGGATCCGTGAGCTGTGGGCTCTGAACGGTTGGGACGACCGGGAGTTGTACTTCCTCTTCACGCCCTCGCACGCCGTGACCGTGCCCGACCAGCCACTGCTGGTCGGGTATCGCGAAGCGGCCCGGGAAGTGGCGGAGGAGACGGCCCGCGCGGCGGTGGTCGACTTTAACGCGCTGGCGAACAGCTTCCGCATGGCGCAAAACCTGTGGTACTACGCGAGCTTTGACCAGAACCACCTCAGCCTGGCCGGGTTCGACGGGATGACGGCGCTGGAGCTGGACGGCCTCCTCCGCGCCTCGGCGTGTTCTGCGGACGTTGATTCGTCCGGTGGAATCGATGGGGACGACATCATCCGTTTCTTCGGCAGGTGGGACGCGAACCTCATGGACTACAACAACGATGGGGGCACCGATTCGGACGATGTCATCTCGTTCTTCCTCGACTGGGACCGTGGGTGCGGTGGCTGATCGGGAGGAAACCGACAGCGATCTTGCGTCGCCGATGCAACCGTGTATGCTGGGGGCTCGGAGATGTGGATCGGGGGAAGCGGCGTCGCCCGGCAGCGGGCGTTTTGGTTCGTTCACGTTCAGCAGCCAGGGGTGGATGCATGAAGGCTTCGCTCGTTCTCTTCGTTGTTTCCGGACTGTGTGCACAGGCTTTCGCGGGTCCCAACGACCCCATCGCCCCCGCCGGGCTGCCCGACAGCGGCACCTCCACGCTCTTCGATGTCACCGCAGACGGCGCGTACCACCCCGAGCGGGTCCTGGTCCGCTTCGTCGAGACCGCCGGCCCCGATGAAATCGCGGGCGCTATGCGGGCCGTCAAGAGCGCCGGCGTCCTGTTCGAGTACGCCGCGGTTCCCGGTCTCATGTGCATCCGAGTTGAAGGCGGAACAGTCGACGCCGCCATCGCCGAACTCTCGAAGAACCCCGCGGTTCGCTACGCCGAGCGCGACTTCTACCGCGTGACCTTGGCGCAGGAAACCCCCTACGGCATCCCCATGGTTGGTGCGCCGACCGCTTGGGCTCAGACGCGCGGCACAGGGGCCAAGGTTGCCGTTCTCGACACCGGCGTCGATCTCTCCCACCCCGATCTGCCCGCGGTCATCGCCGCGGAAACGTTCATCCCCGGCGAAGCCGTCGACGACCTGCACACGCACGGCACGCACTGCTCCGGCACCGTGCTCGGGCTGGATAACGACATCGGCGTCGTCGGCGTCGCGCCCTCGGCCTCGCTCCTCATCGGTAAGGTGCTCAGCAACGGCGGATCCGGTGCAACCTCCGGCATCATGGCGGGCTGCCAGTGGGCCCTCGACCAGCACGCCGACGTCATCAGCATGTCCCTTGGCGGCGGTTCTCCCTCGCAGGCCGAACAAGACTTGTACCTCGCAATCCACAACGCGGGGACGCTCATCATCGCCGCGGCGGGTAACGCGAACAGCGACGTGCCCTCCTACCCGGGCTCGTACCCGTCGGTCATGTGTGTCGCCGCGGTGGACTCCGGGCTGAACCGGGCCGGGTTCTCCAACTTCGGCGCAACCGTCGACATCTCCGGTCCCGGCGTCAGCGTGCTGTCGACGATCCCCCTCATCGACAGCAGCGTGACGTGGAACGGCATCGGCCACGATGGCAACGCCCTGACCGGCAGCGCGCAGGGCACCGTCACCGGCCAGGTGTTCTTCTGCGGCACGGGGCTCGCGGCATCGGACTTCCCGGCGGGCGTTGCCGGGAACATCGCGCACATCCGGCGTGGCGGCGGCACGTTTGCCGCGAAGACGCAGAACGCGATCGACGCCGGCGCAGTGGGCGTGGTGATCTCGAACAACGCGGGTGGTAACTTCAACGGCACGCTCAACGCGAGCTTCCCGCTCGTGGTGCTCGGCATCTCGCAGGCCGACGGCGATGAGCTCCAGACCCTCAACGGAACTTCGGTGACCCTCGCCAACGGCATGATCGGCCACACCTACGCGTTCTTCAGCGGCACCTCGATGGCGACCCCGCACGTCGCCGGTGTCGCCGGGCTGCTCTTCGCCTCCCGCGAACCCGGCCACGTCTCGCCCACCCTCATCCGCCAGGCCATCGAGGCCAGCGCTCAGGACCTGGGCGACCCGGGCCGCGACGATCTCTTCGGCCACGGCCTCGCCCGCGCGGACCTCGCGCTCGCCTGGCTCGACGCCAACAACGCCTGCCCC
>JBEIUO010000737.1:0-2001 GCA_040374335.1 Phycisphaeraceae bacterium | reverse complement strand
GGATTCGTGCTCGTTGACACGGGCGTGGTGAGTTTGTCACCTCAGGGCGCGGAGAGGCTGGCGAGCGCGGTGAGGGTTGGGGCAGGGAAGTCGTTGCTCGCGCTCGCGGTGGAGGGGAAGTCTCCGGCGCTGGATCTGTACGAGCACGTATTGCTGGCGGTGCTTTCGGGGTCTTCTGCGGACGATTATGCCGATGCGTTGGCCACGAGCGTGCCGCATCGGCGTGCGCTGGTTGAGTTCAAGCGGCGGGTTGGTTCGCTGTCGCGGCGTGTGCAACTCGCGCCCAACTCTCGCTTCCTGCATGTGGGGACGACGCGCGAGCTTCTCGAGAGGCTGGGGCCGGGATTTGGAGCCGATCGCAAGGGGAACGGTCGCCTTGTGATGAACTCAGTTCTGCGAAAGACCGTGAAGACGGCGGGGCCGTTGCTGATCGAAGCCTCAGTGATCAACAAGCCCGCGACGTTGGGCGGGGACAACGTGGTCGTCGGCGTGCCGGGCGAGCTCCAGAAGTCGATACGGTTGCCGCGGTCGGTCGGGATGACGTTTCTGCCGATCGGGAAGAAGGACTGGGCGGTTGTGGTTTTCGGCGACCGGGACGATTTCAAGACGCCGCTGGGCAAGGGCGGCACGTTCTTGAATGAAGCCGTTCCGTTTCCCTCGCGGGTGGAGCTCACGCTGTGGGACGTGCCGCTGTGGAAGGTGGGCACACTTGAGGCGTCCTTTGAGCACGCGAACATTCTGCTTTCGGGGTACATTCCGACGGCCGAGGAGTTTGTGCCGATTTCGTGGCTGATGGCCAACGTGAACCACGAGCGGCTGTTGGCGGGGCGTGCGGAGGTGGAGCGACAGACGCGGCTCGATGGGCTCATCGAGCGGATGGATGCGCACGCGTGGCTGTCGTCTGCGGACATTCTGCTGGATGCCGAGGACAAGGGGGATGCGCTGCGTGCCGCGCGGCTGCTTGCGTCAAAGGCGGGGGCTCGCCCCCCCACTGCTCGCGCGCGGATGTTGCATGCCGCGGCGAGGTTGTTGGCGCATGCGGGCAAGAGCAAGGAGGCTGCTTCGGCGACGGAGGCGGCGTTTGAGGCGGTGCGGCTGTCGGTTTCGACATCGTTCCGGGGGCCGCGGCCTCCGGAGAGGCCGAAGATCCTGGAGGATCAGGTGGTGTGGGCGTCGTGCCCTGCGCGGATTGATCTCGCGGGCGGATGGTCGGACACGCCGCCGATCTGCGCGGACGTGGGCGGTGCGGTGGTGAATGCGGCGGTGACGCTGAACGGCCAGTACCCGTTGCAGACGGTGTGTCGGTTGACGAAGGAGCCGACGATTCGGCTGAACAGCATCGATTTGGGGAGGACGATCACGTTCCGTTCGGCGGATGCGTTGAGGAGTTATGGGGATCCGAGCGACTGGGCGGCGCTACCCAAGGCGGCGCTGTCGCTGATGGGGTTCACACCGCCGCAAGGCAAGACGCTCGCGAAGCATCTTGAGGCGTTTGGCGCGGGGCTGGACATCACGGTGTTTTCGGCTTTGCCGAAGGGCTCGGGGATGGGGTCGAGCTCGATTCTGGGGGCGACGCTGATCGCGGCATTGATGGGGGTGACGGGCCACTACCCGATTCCACAGCTTGTGATCGCGTTCGCGAGTCTGCTGGAGCAGCGGATGAGCACGGGCGGGGGCTGGCAGGATCAAGCGGGCGGGATTATGCCGGGGGTAAAGCTGCTGCACACGGCTCCTGGCGCGAACCAGATCCCACAGGTGGAACCGATACCGGATCATGGCGTTCTGGCGAGTGACGAGGCTGCTGGGCGGTGCTTGCTGTACTTCACGGGGCAGCGGCGATTGGCGAAGAACATCCTGCGGAAGGTTGTGGGGCGGTATCTGGATCGGGAGCCGGCGGCGCGGTACGCGATTGAGTCGCTGAAGCACGGCGCGATGGCGATGCGGGACGCGATCACAACGGGATCGCTGGATGAGGTTGCGTTGCACCTTTCGCACTACTGG
>JBEIUO010000436.1:0-3416 GCA_040374335.1 Phycisphaeraceae bacterium | reverse complement strand
TCGCCGCCGACGCCACCACAAGGTCGCACGCCTCCGGCAGCCACCCCTTCGACTGATCGAACCCCACCCCAATCCCACCACGCTCAAGCGCCTCGGTCGTCTCCGACCGATCCCGGTCCGACCCCGAGATCTGCCCACCCGCCGATTGCAGGATCCGCGCCAGCCCCGACATCCCGCACCCCCCAATGCCGATCATGTAGACGTTCCGATTGCGAACGTCAAAGGTCTCGTGCGGAAGTTGGCGGGTACGTGGCGACATGGCGGGCGCGGCGGGAGGCGTCATGGCAAGGGTATCGGCCCTCCGCCTTCAGAATCACAAAAGAACAACACGCCTTCCGCACGCCTCTCTCTCCTCGCTTTCTCACCCATCTGCTACCCTTCGTGCGATGCCCAGCACCACCGTCCACGGCGCCAACCCCGCAATGCCCTACCGCATCGCATGCCTCTGCGATCTCCGCGATGCCCAAGGCCGAATCCTCCTCCTCCGAAGACTCAAAGCCCCCAACCAGGGCCTCGCCTCGCCCATCGGCGGAAAGCTCGACGTCGCCACCGGCGAGTCACCCGCCATGTGCGCTCAACGCGAAATCAAGGAAGAAGCCGGCATCGACGTCCCCCTCGACCGCATCCACCTCCTCGGCCTCGTCAGCGAGTGCGAGTTCGAAGGCCGCGGCCACTGGCTCATGTTCGTCTACCGCGTCCTCGGCCCCGTCGAAGTCCCACCCCACGACATCCGCGAAGGTCGCCTCGACTGGTTCCACGAGTCCGAACTCGAGTCCCTCCCCCTCCCCGAGACCGACCGCCACATCATCTGGCCCCTCATCCGCAAGGCCGACGCCGCCAGCCGCGACGGCCGCCCCGGTTTCTTCGCCGTCCACATCGACTGCCGCGACGGCAAGCTCCGCTGGAACGTCGACCAACCCTCGGCCTGAGCCCCCAGCCATTCCGACAACCCGCGACCGGTTTCTCCCTATCATTCATCCGTGAGCAACCAGAAGACCCGCGTTCCACATTCGGTCGCACGATTCCTGCTTGCCCTGCTGGCCGCGGCACTCCTCGCCCTGCCCCAGCTCGAGGCACCCGCAGCCCAGACCGCAACCCCGTCCCCCCAGCCGCGCAACATCCCCGTCGACCGCCAGGCCAAGATCATCGCCGTCATCCCCATCAAGGGCGAGATCGATGGCTCGCGCTGGACCGGCGACTCGGTCATGGCGACCTCGGTCAAGCGCCGCATCGGCACCGCCGTCCGCGAGGGTGCCGACATGCTCGTCTTCGAGATCGACACCCCCGGCGGTAGCCTGGGGGCCGCATTGGATATCTGCCGCGCAATCAAGCAGAGCGGTGTCGACAACACGGTCGCCTGGGTCGAAGGGGACGCGATCTCCGCCGGCGCGATCATCGCCCTCGCCTGCAAGCACATCGTGGTTAATGATCCATGCATATTCGGTGATGCCATGCCCATCGGCATGGGCCGCGGCGGTGCCTCGGCGATTAGCGATGAGGAACTCCGCAAGAAGGTCCTCCCGCCCCTGATCCTCGAACTGCTCGACTCGGTCCGCCGCCACAACCGCGACGCCGGCCGGTACGTCCGCGACGAGTACCTGGCGATGTCCCTGGTGGCGAACGACGTGGAGCTCTGGTGGGTCCGCAACAAGACCACCGGGATTACCATGGCCATCGATCGTTCAGAGTTCGAGGTCCTGTTCCCGGGGGAGGACCCTTCCACCCCGACCCGCCTCCCAATGATCCCCGGGGGAACCTCGACCGGCTCGGTGACCTCCGCCAACCAGCAGTCCTCAGGTCCATCCCCCCATCGAGACGGTCCAACCCGGCGAAGGAGCCCCGGTCGGGTCGTCGAAGTTGGCGGGCGTCGTTCCTTACTTAAGGGACGAGGAGGGCTCCCTCAAGATGGAGAGCTCTCGCCCAGAACTTACCCCTGCCTCCGCGGGCGAGTGGGAGCTGATGGGGAAGATCACGAACGGCACGGCGGCGGCGATCCTGTCGTCGGACGACATGCTGTTCTATGGGTTGGCATCGAACACGGTGGTGACGGATCCCAAGACCGGGGAAGCCCGGGTGGATCCGGTTCGGTCGACGGACGACCTGAAGGACTGGTCCGGGGCGGTCGAGGTGAGGCGGTACGACCCGGGTTGGACGGACGGGCTTGTGCGGTTTCTGACGAACACGGTGGTTCGCGGGATCCTGATTGCGATCTTCCTGCTGGCGGTCTTCGCGGAGATGACGCACCCGGGGGCGACGGTGCCGGCGTTGATCTCGCTGTGTGCGCTTGTGGCGCTGGTGGCACCGCCGTTCCTGATTGGGCTGGCGAACTGGTGGGAGATCGCGGCGATCGGGGTTGGGGTGCTCTTGATCGGCGTAGAAGTCCTTGTCCTGCCTGGATTTGGAATCGCTGGCGTGCTGGGGCTGTTGTTGTTGTTCGGGGGTCTGGTGGGAACCTTTGTCCCGGCGGGGGGGTCGGTGACGACAGCCGGGGCTGCTCAGGATCGCATGCTTATCGGGCTGGTCACCGTGTTGATGTCGGCCTTCACGGCGGGCGTGGGGATGTACTTCCTTATTAAGCACCTAGGCAAGGTGCCGATCTTCGGGAAACTGGTGCTTCAGGACGCCGGAACTGGGAGCGAGGAGGACGAGGAGTTCTTCGCGGCGATGGGAACACCGGTGGATGGACCGGCGGAGGTTGGCGAGTTTGGGGTGGCCCAGACGGACCTGCGGCCGGCGGGGCGGATCTTGATTGGGGACCGGCTGGTGGATGCGGTCGCGGAGATCGGGTACATCAAGGCTGGGTCGAAGGTTCGCGTGGTCTCGGTGGCGGGTGTGCGGGTGGGAGTGGAACAGTCGGCGAGTTGAGGGGAGGGAGCGAACGCATGGAGTGGCTTGTCTGGGGGATCATCTTGCTGGGGGCGGCGTTTGGGCTGCTGTTTCTGGAGATCTTCGTGCCCAGCGCGGGGATCCTGGGGCTGACGTCCATTCTGCTGGCGTGCGTGGGGGTGTTCTGTCTGTTTCGGGAGAGCATGAGTTGGGGGCTGGGGGGATTAACGGCGGTGATGGTGGGCGGGCCGTCGGTGTTCTTCTGGGGGCTGAAGGTGTACAGACAGACGGCGATGGGGAAGAAGATGACGAGCGCGGACGCGGACGAGGTGGTGGCGGCGGGGAAGGAGCGGGAGGAAGAGGAGTTGCGGGAGCGGCAGAAGCTGGTGGGGCAGGAAGGGGAGGTTGTGACGGAGTTACGACCGGTTGGAGTGGTGAAGGTTGGGGGCACGAGGTATGAGGCGTTGTCGGAGACGACGCTGGTGAAGGCTGGGGAGAGGGTCCGAGTAACAGCGGCGGAGGCGACTCAGCTGCGTGTTCGGCGGGTGTGACGAGGGGGGATCGCGTGCAATGAGCATGGTGGCAAACCC
>JBEIUO010000311.1:0-4279 GCA_040374335.1 Phycisphaeraceae bacterium | reverse complement strand
GTCGTTCGCGCGGAGGACGTTGTGGTCCTCGCGCTCGGTCTTCAGGTTCTGGTTCTCGGGGTGATCCCACACCGTCTGCCAGAAGAACCCGTGGGCAAACGCGATGCTGTTGATGCAATCACCCGGGCCGGCAACGACGCGTGGCATCAGGCTTTCTCCCAGGCTTCCTTATCGAGGCGGGGGAACGTCACCTTGCACGTCCCCGGTTCAATCCCCTCGATCCGCGCGAACCCCTTGTGGTCGAGCGTGCCTTCCGCGACCGTCGTGCCATCGGGCAGCGTCACCTTGTACTGCTCGCCCGGGACCGGCTGATCCGCCTCGTCGATCAGCTCGATCTCGATCCAGCTGTTCTTGACCTTCGCCTCCTCGGCGGTCGGCGGCTTGTACGGCGTGGTTGTCACCGGCGCATACTTGCCCTTGCCGGTCTGCGCGGCGGTTGCCTTCGCTTCCGAAACCTGGCCCGGGTCCGCGTTGTCGGCCTCGAGCGCCTTCTCGATCGCGGCGGGCTCTACCGCGCTGCCGCCCTTTCCTGACTTGGGACTCGCCATGATTCAACTCCCTCGCGCATCGACGCCCGTGTGGGGGTGCCGCAATCTGCTTTATCAACCGATGCTGATCGAACCACCCTTGACCGTCGTGCTGCCGCCGCCGTCGAGCGTCGCCGCGGATCCGCCCTTGAAGGTCGCCGTCGTCGAAGCCTCGGCCTTCAGCGTCTTGCCCTTGGCCTCGAAGGCGCTCCCCGCCTCCTGCTTCATGTTGTCGTCGGCCTTGTAGGTCACGTTGCCCGACTTGATGTCCAGCGACGAAGCGTCGAGGGCGAGGTACGAGCTGCCGCCCACCTTGATCGTGATGTTCGTGGTGGCCTCGAGGATGATCGTGTCGGCCTTGATGTGCACCTCACCGGTCACCTGCGTGCTCTGGTCTGACTTGAACACCTCGATCACCTTGTCCTCGACCGTGAGCGACTTGCTGCCGGTGATCTTGACGGCTTCCTTCCCGCCGATCGTGAGGTTGCGGTCCTTGACGATCTCTTCCTTGTGGTTGCCCTCGACCAGTTCCTCGCGGTCGATCTTCACAAACTCGTACTTCTTGTTGTTCACGATGAGGTGCCGATCGTGGCCGATGGTCTCGAAGCGGTCGTTCAGCACGCGCACGTCAAGGTTCTTCTGCGCGTGGATGAAGATCTGCTCCTCGTCCTTCTTGTCCTCGAAGCGGAACTCGTTGAACCCCGCGCCGTCCGGCGAGCTCGACGACTTGAGCGTGGACATCGTCTTGTTCGCGGGCAACGCGTACGGCGGCTTGTTCACCGCGTTGTACAGGCGCCCCGTGACCAGCGGTCGATCCGGATCGCCCTCGGCGAACTCCACGATCACCTCCTGGCCGATCCTCGGGATGAACATCCCGCCCCACGATTTGCCCGCCCACACCTGCGCCACGCGAACCCAGCACGACGAGTTCTCATCGGCCTTCGTGTACCGGTCCCACGGGAACGCCACCTTCACACGCCCGTGCTCGTCCGTGTCGATCTCCTGCCCCGACTGCCCGCACACGATCGCGTGCTGCGGCCCGCAGATCAGCGGGCGCGGCGTCGTCCGGGCCGACCGGAACTCGCGGTCCGACGGCATCACGGTGAACCCGCACTGGAACAGCTCGTTGTCCGACCCCTTGCCGCTGGTGTACGAGTCCGTCTCCGCGTGGCACGCCATGCCGATCACGATGTACTCGCGGTTCTGATCATCGCGGGGGAAATCCTCCAGCATGAAGCGCGCACCCACCGTCAGCCCGCGAAGATCACCCCTCGCCCGGCACAGCTCGAACTGGGCCGCGGACTCCTCCGACCGGAGTGTCGCGACCGTCACCGCGTCTGCCGCGGCGAGGCAGTTGCCCGGGAAGTCAAAGGCCTCAGAGGGCATGTTGGGCACGACGTGCAGGGAGTCCTTCTTGCCTTCCACGACAACCGTCGGCGTCTTGAAGTTGAAGTCGCGGATCGAGAAAGTCTGGGTCTGCAGCTGCTTCTCGGTGACCCACTCAAAGACCCGCTCTTTGCCCACGTTCGCGCGTGACTGCTGAACGTACGGAACCTTCTCGTAGCCGGGGATCTCCGTGAGTGTGGAGATGTTGTCGCAGATCACGAGCGTGTGCTTGCCGTTCTCGTGCTCGAAGAAGTAGTACAGCCCGACCTCTTCCATCAGGCGGGAGACAAAGTTGAAGTCGCTCTCGCGGTACTGCACGACGTACTCGCGGGCCTTGTAGTTGGCTGTCGTTGCCGCGACGCGGAAATCCGAGAAACCGGCGTCGCGGAAGACCTTCAGGATGACATCGAGCACGGAGAGGTTCTGGAAAATGCGGCACTCGATGCGGCGCGTGAGGAACCAGAGCCACGGGACCAGCGTCGCGCGGTACTGGTTCTGGTGCCCCTCGCTGGGGTTGCCCTCCTGCACCATCCGCGAGATGTACCCGTTCACGAACCGGGTCTGGCCGTCCGTCCGCGCGAGGCGGATGGTGCAGTTCTTCCCGATCAGCTCCGCGAGGTCGATCGCCGCGTCTTCGCTCCGCAGGTCGAGCTCCGCGGTAAAGGGCCGGCCGAGTTCTTCGGTCATGTGGAAGCTGCGAAGCACCACCGCGTCCTCTGCGAGAGGGGTGTTGATCGCCAGCAGTCTGTTCGCCTGGGTTACCTTGTTCTCGGGCATCTCGAACGCCTCCCGCTCCAGAAATCACTCGGTCTATTCGCCGGCAGGGCCGGCGTTCCTCGCACGAGGTTCGGGGCCGCGCATCACGCGGGCCTGAACTTCGGGCGAACAAATCCGTACATCTGCGGGTACTTCTTGTTCCCGTTCTTTCGGTCCATCCTGTCTGTCCGTTCGTACACGCCGTCGCCGTCGGTCGATCCGCTCGTCCCGTCGCTGGTGTTCCCCTCGATTGTCACGAGTCGATTCGTCGCCGGATCAAACGCCTTCACCAGCCCCGTGTGCGACCCCGACTTCCCAGCCTTCGGGTCCGCCCAGAACGTCTTCTCGCTCCCCAGGTTGTTCCCCAGCAGCACGCCCTCGCGCATCGCCTGCGTCCGCTTCTTGTACTCCGCCTCCGCCGCGGCGACTGCCTTCGCGTGCTGCTCCTCGATCCACTTCTTCTTCGCGTCCAGCCCCGCCACCAGCGCGGGGTCCTTCTGCGCGTCCTTGGTCGCGACGGCGATCCGGTCGCGACGGTCGTTGGTCGCCTTCTGCAGCGCGGCCTCGCGGACCCGCGCCGCACGCCCCGCGGTATCAAGGGTCTGTTCGAAGACAAACAAATCGCCCGACCTCGGGATCGCTTCGCCCGCGTACACCTTCTCCGCCGTGAAGCGCGTGCACGTCGTGCGGCCGTCCACCCACACCGCCGATGCGAGCGCGGTCTTGGGCGTCGAGGTGAACCCGCCGAGCAGCGCGGCGGCCTCGGCGTGGCAGGTGTACACAAACGCCGCGCACCACGACTGGCCCGCCGACTTGCCGACGTTCTCGAGGAACTCTTCGACTTCCTTGCCGGTGTTGTGGCTGCGGTTGTGCTTGTCCTTGTCCTCGCGGACGTCGAGGTACCCCTCGGCAACCTTGACCGCGAGCAGGCCGTAGAGCGCCTGGAACTCGTCGATCGCCGCGAGGGTCACGCGGTTCGCACCGTGCCGCAGAACCTCCACGAGGCCGGCGATCATCGGCCCGACTTCCACGGAAGACCCGAGGCTGTTGCGGAGTCTGTCCGCGGTACGCCGGACCTCCAGCAGCATCGGCCCCACGTCCGCGCCCGAGGCCGAACCCCCGATGCCCTGTGCCGCGCCCTGCAGGCCCGCGGTGGCGAGCGCGTTGCCCACCGCCGAGGGTCCTTGGACGCCCTTGGGTATGCCACCGGTGTTGGAAGAGCCGAACGCGGACATGGGTGACCTGGATCCTTACTCGAAGCTGTACTCGAACTCGCTGTCCTTGACGCCGATGTGGACTCTGTTGACGGGGCGGCCCTCGATGATGCGCTCGAGGAGTTCCTTGCCGACCTTGGGGAGCATGGTGCGGGTGATGATCGCGTCGATCGCGCGGGCGCCCGAGTCGAGCTCCGTCACGCGGCTCACGATGAGATCGGAGACCGAGGCGTCGTACGAGAACGGCACCTTGTGCCCGTCCTGCACGCGCTGGCCGACCTTCGAGAGCTGGAGCTTGATGATCGAACGCATCATCTCGTCGTTGATCGGGTAGTACGGCACGATGGAGAGACGGCCGATGAGCGCGTCGGGGAAGACCTTGCGCAGCTCGGGGCG
>JBEIUO010000825.1:0-1412 GCA_040374335.1 Phycisphaeraceae bacterium | reverse complement strand
TCGTATAGTGCCGCTCCTCCACCCGGAAGTCGGCCAGGAAGTTGTCGAAGCACCGCCGCGAAGTCTCTTCTTCCGTCTTCGCCACACGCTCGTCCATCACTTCCTTCTGCGAACTCAACTGCGCGCGCAACTGCGCAATCACTTCCCGCTCCCGGCTCACCGCGACATCCAGTCGCGCTTGCATCACGAAGAACGAAAGTAGCGACGACCCGGCGGCGACGAACACGGGTAGCAGCATCCAAATCAACGCGTCAGAATTCATACCTCACATAGGATCGGCAAAGAATCGAAAAAACTTTCGGGCTAGAGTACAAAAACTTGGGATAAGGATTAACCCTACTCGCTCATAGGGCTTTTCCGTTAGTCATAATAGCCACAGCCCCATGCTCGGCATCGACACCTACTCCCTCAAATCCCTCCGCTGGAACGTCTTCCAACTCCTCGACTACGCCCACTCCCAAAACCTCAAAGCCATCCAGGCCTCCGCCGTCAACTTCGAATCCCTCGACGACGCCTACCTCACCAAAGTCAAAGCCCACGCCGACTCCCTCAGCATCCACCTCGAACCCGGCTTCAACTGCATCTCCACCCTCGCCAAAAGCTGGAATCCCAAAGAAGAAACCCCGGCAAAATATCTGGCCAAAGCCATCCGCGCCACCAAAACCCTAAAAGCCCGCGCCTTCCGCGTCTTCATCGCCAGCCCCGCCGACCGCGCCGCCGGCACCACCCCCGAAGCCTTCATCGACGAAGTCGTCAAATCCCTCAAACAAATCCGCACCCAGGCCGAAGACGCCCAAATCAAAGTCGCCATCGAAAACCACGGCGCGTTCCACTCCCGCCACATCAAAACGATCGTCGAACAGGCCGGCCCCTCCTACACGGCCGTCTGCTACGACGCCGGCAACCCCGTCCTCACCGCCGAAGACCCCCTCGCCGTTCTCGAGAACCTCGCCCCCTACATCGCCTGCGCCCACATCCGCGACAGCGTCGTCTTCCCCCACCCCCGCGGCGCCGCCGTCCAGTGGACCGCCATGGGCGATGGCTCCATCGACCTCAAAACCCTCACAAACAAATTCCAACAACTCTGCCCGCAAGCCCCCTATCACCTCGAAATCATCACCGGCCGCCCCCCGCAAGTCATCCCCTACCGCGAAGCCGCGTTCTGGAAGACGGACCCGACAACCCCCGCCTCCTCCCTCGCCCGCTTCGAAAAGCTGGTCCGCGAAGGCCACCCCTTCATGGGCACCATGGTCATCCCCGCCCCCGGCGAACACACCGAAGCCCTCAAACTCCAGGAAAAGGTAGATCTCGAACGCTCGCTCGTCTACGCCCGAAAACTAATGCAATGATCGAACGCCGCTCGTTCCTGCAACTCGCCCTCGCCCAATCAAATCCACTCCCCTGGTACCGCC
>JBEIUO010000796.1:0-1680 GCA_040374335.1 Phycisphaeraceae bacterium | reverse complement strand
CAACACGTCTTTGTCCATCGGCATTGTCGCACCTCGCAAACTCAGGGGTCGGCATGCCTCCCCATCCAAACGCGGCGGCTCCGTGTGCCCGCACGCGTCAACCATCCCATCGGCACTCCCGGGTGGGCGGTTCAGCCGTGTGGAGGATTGATTCTGAAGAAACGAAATGGGGGGTCGGGAGGAACCTCTGGGGTTGGGGGGGCGGACTTGTGGGTGGCGGGAGCCGGGTTGGATTTGACGCAGGGGGATCGAGCCCGTTACAGTGTTCCCCTTCCACCGCGAGGGAGGCTTTTGTACGGGTCGTCGTAAGATCCGTGACGGAGCGATCGCGGCGGGGGCGTGTCGAATGCCAACAGGTGCTTTGAGGAGCCTCGCGTGTCCCACCGTTCCCAGCTTTGCCGCTCGACTGTGTCTGGTTTCCTGATCGCCGCGATGATTGGTGCGTGCGGGCTTCCCGCGGGGGTTGCGGGTGCACAGCAAGAGGGGAGCGGGACGACGACCGAGGTCAAGATGACCGACGCGGAGTTGCTCGCGGACTTCCTGCATTACGTGCGGATCGATCGGTCGGATCTGGCGGCGGCGATGGGCCGGGATCTGCTGGATCGCAAGATGAACGCGATCGAGTTCGCGAAGCTGGTTGAGGCGGGCGACGTGGAGCGCTTCGACTCGACGGCTCGCCGGGCTCTGAAGGTTCGTGAGCTGGAGTCGATCGCCGGGGATGTCCTGAAGCTGTATGAAGCGGGGAAGCTGGCGCGGGCTCGGGATCCGGAGGAAATCAAGCGGAACATCGACCTGCTCACGGGCACGCTGCGCGGGAAGCTGCTGGCGAAGAGCCGCCTGATTTCCGCGGGCGAGTACGCGACGAAGGAAATGTTGACGGCGCTGCTGGATCGCAGCAACCCAGCTCGCTCGGCCGAAGTGCAGCGGGTGTTCGTGGAGATGGGCCGCCAGGCCATCATCCCCCTGTGCACGGCGATGATGTCGCTGCCCGCGGCTCAGCAGGAGCAGTTGGCGAACGTGATCGGGCAGATCCCCTACCGGACCAGCCTGCCGTTCCTTTCTGATCTCGCCGAGACGACGAAGAACGACGGCGTGAAGGCCGCGTGCGAGCGTGCGATCGCGCGGCTCGGTGGCGCGAACGGCGACACCTCGACCATGTACGTCCAGCTCGCCGAGGGGTACTACGCCGAGAAGAACGAACTGACGTCTTTCCCGAACGAGGATCACCAGTTGCTGTGGGAGGCCAGCCCGCAGGGCGGTCTCACCCTGACCGCGATCAAGACGCCGGTGTTCCACGAGGCGATGGCCATGCGGTTCGCCGAGCGTGCGATGCAGGTCCAGTCCAAGAGCGGGGGCGTCGTGCCCGAGACGGTGGCCCTGTGGGTCTCGGCAAACTTCTCCCGTGAGATCGACACGCCCGACGGTTATGTGAACCCTGCGTACCCGGTTGAGGGTGCCGCGGGTCCCGGAGCGACGGCGCGTCGCGGTGCGGATTACTTTGGTGTGGCGGCGGGGGCTGACGTGGCCCAGATGGTTCTCGGTCGCGCGATCGACTCCAAGGACACCCCGCTCGCGCGTCGTGCGCTGCAGGCGGTTGAGCGGACCGTCGGCCACTCGGCGATCGTGGGCTCGGGCGGTGGGCGTGCTCCGCTGGTCGAGGCCCTCGGGTATCCGAACCGT
>JBEIUO010000789.1:0-1717 GCA_040374335.1 Phycisphaeraceae bacterium | reverse complement strand
TGCGAACAAACCAGTCCCGGAGATCCCAATCCGGAAATCGGTCACGAAGGTAGCCTTTCAGGGCCGTCGTCGAATACACTGAGAGACAACTGAGAAAGGACCCTTCATGGCCTCACACGCGAGCGAGCCCGGCAAGAAGTACATCTCCCAGACGCTCGCCGAGTGGGCCTGCAATCTCAGGTACGAAGACCTCAGCGCCGAAGCGATTCAGAAGGCGAAGCTCTTCTGGTACGACTCCCTCGGATGCGCCCTCGGCGGCAGCCAGACGGAAGACGCGCGGATCCTGCTCGAGCACCATCGCGAGATGAGCGGCTCGCACGCCGGCTCCGGCCCGTGCACCTCGTTCGTCTCCGGCTTCCGCACCAACCCGGTCGACGCGGCGTTCCTCAACAACCACATGATCCGCGCGATGGACTACAACGACATCTACTGGAAGGCAGACCCTTGCCATCCGTCGGACATCATCGCCGCGCCGCTTGCGCTGTGCGAAATGCTCGGCCTTTCCGGTCGGGACCTCATCCTCGCGACGGTGATCGCGTACGAGGTTGAGATGCGGCTGTGCGAGTTCGGCGACCCCGGCATCCGCGAGTACGGCTGGCACCACGCCACGCTTACCGCCTTCGCCGCGCCCTTCGCGGCCGGCCGCGTGCTGAACCTCACGGTCGACCAGATGGTGCAAGCTGTAGGCATCAGCGCCTCGCGCACGTTCACCCCTGGCGCCGTGACCGCGGGCAAGCTGACCAACATGAAGAACACCGTCGACCCCTGGGCCGCCCGCATGGGCACCGAGTCGGCGCTGCTCGCCAAGCGCGGCTACTCCGGCCCCGAGCACATTTTCGACGGCAAGGAAGGCCTCTACGCCGTCTTCGGCCACGTGCAGTACAAGGGCAACCCCGCCAAGTTCCACACCGAGAAGCTCACGGGCAACCTCCCCAAGGGCAAGGGCGACCACTACAAGATCTCCGACTGCGGGATGAAGAGCTTTCCGATCGAAGCACTCAGCCACGCGCCGCTCACGGCGATGATGAAGTGCGTGAAGGAGAACGGGATCAAGCCCGCGAGCGTGACCGAGATCAAGGTCGAGGTCATCGCCCGCGCCGCGGACATCCTCGGCGATCCCCACAAGTACCGCCCCGATTCCCGCGAGACGGCGGATCACTCGCTGCCGTACTGCATGGCCGTCGGCCTCGTCGACGGGATGGTCACGCCTCTGCAGTTCCGCGAGGAGCGCGTGCTCGACAAGAGCCTCATCCCCGTGATGGACAAGGTGAAGGTTGTCGCGAACCAGGAGTTCGAGGCCCTGTTCCCCAAGTTCCAGCCGAGCCAGGTGACCATCACCACCACCGATGGCAAGTCCTACACCAAGCGGGTCGACGTCCCCAAGGGCGACCCTCGCGACCCGATGACCGAAGAAGAGATCGGCGTCAAGTTCCGTGCCCTGGGCGAGTCCGTCATCGGCGTTGAGCCATGCCGTAAACTCGCGGAAGCGATCATGAAGATGGAAACGTTCGACAACGTCCGTGCGTTCGCGGCATTGACCGCCAAGCACTAGACAGCCTCGTCACGCCGAGCGCGAGAAATCGCACCCGGCGCGTTCTTCGCGCGATACACCTGCCGGCACGTTGTGCACGCGTCCGGCAACATCCCCGCGCGAGAGCGCGAGGTGCCTATGAAACTTGTGGTCCCGCGAGAGGCAGCCCCCGGTGAGACCCGGGTT
>JBEIUO010000385.1:0-3743 GCA_040374335.1 Phycisphaeraceae bacterium | reverse complement strand
TCGTCGACGCCGAGCAGCGCTTCGGCTTCGGGGTGCTCTCCTTCCGCCACCTACCCCCTGCCTCCGCCAACGACCTGTGCGAAGCTGCGATCAACATCCCCAGCGCGGGCCCATTCCCGTTCGTCGCAGCCTCCGTTGAGATCCAGGGCAACGCTCTCGCCCCGGAGGCCCCGATGTGCGCCAACGCCGGCGCCAGCGTGTGGTACCGACTGACTCCCTCCGCTTCCTCTTACTTCGAGTTCACCACCTGCTCGGCCGCCACACCCCAGGGCACCGTGCCCGACACCGTCCTCGCCGTGTACGAGAGCGACGGATCGTGCGAATCGCTCCAGCGGATCGGGTGTGCCGATGATGGCGAGTGCGGTCTGCGGAGCACGGTCCGTCCGGTGCTCCCCCTCGATCCCGCGAAGACGTACTTCATTCAGGTCGCCTCCGGGAGCACCGCGATCCCGGCCGATGGATTCTCGCGTATCCAACTCGCGGTTCGCCAGTTGCCCGCCGTGGGCGGCTGCTGCCTGCCGACCGGCTGTGAGATCCTGACCAGTTCGCAGTGTTCGTCGCGAGGCGGTTCGTTCCTCGGCGTGGGTGTCACGTGCGAAGAGGGCGGCAGCTACACCCAGAGCAGTGGTTCCGCGATGTCCTCGCTCCCCCAGAACGCGCCCAGGCTCATGCTCGCCGACGACGGCGTCGCTTCTGTGTCCCTCGGGTTCTCCTTCCCGTTCTACGGCGAACTCCACAGCGACGTATACGTGAGTGCCAACGGCTTCGTGGCGTTCGGCCGCGCCGAGACCTCCCCCCTCAATGGCCCCATCCCCTCTGCGCAGACCCCCAACGGCGCGATCTACGCGCTCTGGACCGACCTTGACCCGAGCGTCGCCGGCGCGGGCGACGTGCGATACCTCGCCGAGAACCTCCCCGACGGCAAGCGGCTCACCGTCCAATGGACCAACGTCCCCCGACGCGGACAGGCCGACGCTAACTCCTTCCAGATCGTGCTCCACGAAAGTGGGGAGATCGAACTGCGCTACGGCACCATCACCCCCGAGCCGGTCCCCGGCGCGTACACCGTCGGCATCGAAAACCGAACCGGTGGTTCGGCCGTCTCCATCGGAGGCGCGGCACTCGCCGCGGGCAATCGCGGCTACCGCCTCAGCCTTGAGGGTGCAACCCCGCTCTGCTGCTCATGGCGGAACGACGGCTGCTACGCCGACTTCAACGACGATACGGGGATCGACGGCGACGACGTGGTGCAGTTCTTCGGCGCCTGGGACCTCGGGGCGGTCTGCGCCGACGTGGACGGCTCGGAGAGCGTCGATTCCGACGACGTCGTCGCGTTCTTCGCGGTCTGGGACGCGGCCGGCGCCAACTCCGAGGCCTGCGGGGGTGTTTCCGACTGCCCATGGATCGTCGGCGGCTGCTTCGCCGACTACGACGGCAGCGGCGGCATCGACGCGGACGACGTGATCGCCTTCTTCGCAGCCTGGGACGCCGGCCTCCCCTGCTCCGACACCGATGCCTCGGGCAGCGTCGACAGCGACGATACAACGACGTTCTTCGCGGGCTGGGACGCGGGCGGCGTTGGCTTCCCCGGCTGCTGATCCGTCCGGGCGCTCTGATTCGTTCGTTTCACGAGACCCCCGCCACGATCGGCGGGGGTCTTTCCTTTGCTCATTTCACCCCCTGCCCTTGGTCGTGGCTCGCGTCTTCCCTAGGCTCTTCTCGTGTCCAGACGCGACCTTCACGTCCCCGTCCTGCTCCGGCAGGTGCTCGAAGTGATCGACCCCAAGCCGGGTCAGATCATCGTCGACTGCACGCTCGGTCTCGGAGGGCACTCCAGCGAGATCCTGGCGCGGCTCAAGCCCGGCGGGTTGCTCATCGGGATCGACTTCGATCCCTCGAACATCGCCGACGCAACGATCAAGCTCCATCGCGCCCGCGGCCGTGAAGGTGGCGTGGAGTTCAAGCTCTTCAACACGAACTTCGCGGGCATCGAACGGGTGATCGCCGAGGCCGGCGTCGCGGGCGGACAGGTCGACGCGGTGCTCGCCGACATCGGTGTCGCCAGCACGCAGATCGACGACCCGGCACGGGGCTTCTCGTACCGCCGCCCCGGCCCCCTCGACATGCGCATGGACCCGACGCGCGGCGCGCCCGCCTCCGCCCTGCTCAACCGCCTTTCCGAACAGGAACTCGCCGACGCCATCCTCGAGTTCGGCGACGAGGAAGATGCCCCCGAGATCGCCCGCCTCATCGTCGAACGCCGCAAGCAGCAGCCCATTCAGACCACCGAACAACTCACCCAGATCATCTGCGACGCACGCGACTTCACCCTCGAACGCGCAGCGGGTGCCAAGCTCCACCCCGCGGCCCGCACGTTCCAGGCCATCCGGATCCTCGTGAACCGCGAGATCGCCAACCTCGACCGGCTCCTTTGCGTGCTCCCCCCGGTGCTCAAGCCCGGGGGTATCGCCGCGATCATCAGCTTCCACAGCGGCGAGGACCGGCGGGTCAAACACTCCTTCCGGGAGCTGCAGCGATCCGGGATCTACTCGGCGGATGGCCGCGACCCCCTCGTCGCGGACGAGGAGGAGATTCGAGAGAACCCCAGGGCCAGGTCGGCCAAGCTCCGGTGGGCCCGTCGCGCCTATCCGATGGGCCCGGCGTGGGATGCGACGCCGGAAGCGGTCTGAGAACCCCGGCTCGCGGACTATCGGACCCGGGCGTCCTGGCCGACATACAGGGAAAATCGCGGGTTGTGTGGCGTGTATGGTCTGGATGAGGTAGAGTTCGGGGAAGTCCTCTCCTGGGGTGTGTGCAGGTTCGGGAGACGGGCGAACCGCTAGGCCGTGACGCCCGGTGGTACGCGTGCAACGGGAGACCTGTTTAGAGCCAGCGTGGGTGTTCCATTCTGGCGGCGGTCCTTGTTGACTTCACCCCTGTGAAGTCGCGGTTGTTGTGGTGTGATGAAGGAGCAAATCATGAAGAAGTCTTTGGCGCTGGCCCTCGCGGCCGGCATGTGCTGTGCGTTGACGGGCGTGGCGGCCGGTCAGGTGACCTACCCCTCCACGACGACCCCGGTCGCGATCACGGACGCGGTGACGGTGGACAATGTGATCACCGTTTCGGGCAGCGGCGTGCTCGTCGGTGATCTGGACGTGGTCGTCAACATCACGCACACGTGGGATGCCGACCTCGATATCGTCCTGATTCCCCCGGGCGGCACCGAGTACATCCACCTGACCTCGGACAACCAGGGCACTGGTGACAACTACGTCGAGACCGTGTTCGACCAGGACGCGGCGGCGTCGATCACGACCGCGGTTGCTCCCGCGACGGGCAACTGGCGTCCCGAGGGCGGGGCTCTCGCTGGCTGGGTCGGCACCCTGCCCCTCCCCGGCATCGCGCTCGCAAACCTCGACAGCGTGGTTGGCCGCTCGGTCGACGGCGATTGGACGCTCCGTATTGACGACGACGCTGGCGGCGACGTCGGCACCCTGAACTCCTGGTCGATCATCGTCGCGGCATTGGGATCTCCCACGAACCCGACCGGCTCGGCCTCGTTGACGCCCAACTCTGGGTCGAGCGGCGTGACCACGGTGGCCACGGTTACGGTGACCCCGGGCGCGTTCCCGGTCAGCACCGGCATCCAGGTTGTCGCGGACGCGCCGGCGATCGACGGTGGCGCGGGCATCGCGATGCTCGACAACGGCGTCGCTCCCGACGCGGTCGCCGGCGACAACATC
>JBEIUO010000628.1:0-2518 GCA_040374335.1 Phycisphaeraceae bacterium | reverse complement strand
GTTGCCTTCCCCCGGGGCGCTGCTACGATTCAACCGCAACCGAAACTTCTTGGGTGACGACCACATGAGATCCTTCCCGACGCCACGCTACGCTGCCGCTTCGCTGGGCGCTGCACTATTAGTCGCCTTCTCGGCGGTATCGGCCGGTCAAGACACGGCCCGAGCATCTGTTTCGGCGCCCCCCGTCGCCGGCGCTGCGGGCATCACCCGCTACCCGATCAACGCTTTTGTGCATGAACCCGTGCTGTCCGGGCTCTCCGTCTCACCCAACGGCAGATACCTCGCTGGCATCTCGCTGCCCGCGATGAACGCTGTACCGCAGGTGACCATCTGGTCGGCGGACGATCTTTCCAAGCCGCCGTTGCGCTTCGACCTGGTCGCCACCAACGGCTCGCGGTGGAAGCCGCAGTTCGTCAACTGGCTCAACGACGAGCGTTTGCTGGCGAGCGGCGGGCAGACGCTCGACGCCAACTTCGGCGGCCGGATGATCAAGACCTTCAACAGCAACACCTTCGTGTACGAGTTGAATTCTTTGGACGACCCGGGACGCAATCGTCTGCGCGAACCGTTCGAGAACCTCTATTCCGGTCGGACCCCGATCCGGGGCGTCGGGATCGCGCGCAGGCTGCCCAACGACACGTCGCGGGTCATCCTGAGCATCCGCAATGCCGACGGCGGCACCGACCTCCACGATTTCAACCTCAAGGACTACAGCAACCGGCGCGTGTACCGGGGCATCCCCGGCGAAAGCCTCAGCACGGACTGGGATGGCGAGGCCCGTCTGCGCTCGACGTCCATGACCGTGGACGGCGACGCCGGCCTGTCGTTCAGGGTGCGCGTGAAAGGCACGGACGAATGGAAACAGATGCCGCGCCTCGTCGCCAAAGCCCGCGAGGGCGCGGAGCCCATCGGCGTGTCCAAGGACCCCGACATCGTCTACGTGCGTGACAATACCGGTCGCGAATACAGCGCCATCCGAGAGTACCGGCTCTCCACCGGGACGATGTCCGAGCCGATCTTCGCGCACCCCCGCTACGACGCCTCCGGAATCATCTTCGGGTACGGCGCGCGCGCGGGCGAACTGCTGGGGTTCCGCTACGAAGGCCTGTACCAAGGTGCGGACTACTGGCTGGACGAGGACCTTGCGCGCCTGCAGGCCTCCCTCGACAAGACCTTCCCGGGCAAACAGGTCTTGATGCGCATCGGCGAGGGGCTCTCATCAGCCGACGGTCGCCGATTCATCGTGGTCGTCCGCGGGAGCAACGACCCGGGCAGTTATTACCTCTACGATCTCGGCAAGGGCCTGCTGCCGCTCGGGACGATCCGCCCGCTGCTCGAACCGACCCAACTCGCCGAGACCCGGTTCGTGACCTACAAGGCGCGTGACGGGTTGGTCATACCCGCATACCTGACCGTCCCGAAGGGCGGCGCCAAGCCTCATCCGACGGTCATCCTGCCGCACGGCGGCCCGTGGGCGCGGGACGACATGAGTTTCGACCCGTGGGTACAGTTCCTGGCCAACCGCGGCTATGCCGTGCTGCAACCGCAGTACCGCGGATCACTCGGCTGGGGCCAGAAGCTCTGGCGCGCGGGCGACCGCGAATGGGGCCAGAAGATGCAGGACGACAAGGACGACGGCGCAGCTTGGCTCGTCCAACAGGGCCTCGCCGACAAGGATCGACTCGCGATGTACGGGTTCTCGTACGGCGGCTATGCCGCGATGGCGGCGATCGTGCGTCCGAACCCACCCTACCAGTGCGCCATCGCCGGCGCGGGTCTCGCTGAACTACGGACCTTCGACAAGGTCACCTTCGGCAGTCGTTTCGGCCGTGACTTCCAGAACCCGACCGTGGCCGGCCTCTCTCCGCTCGATGACGTCCAGAAGGCGTCGATCCCGATCATGATCTTCCACGGTGACCGCGACCAGACCGTCCCCATCGAGCAGTCGGAGAAGTACCACAACGCACTCAGGGGCGCTGGAAAGGACACTCAGTACGTCGAGATCAAAGATTACGGCCACGGCCCATCGTTGTCGCCGGTGCAGCAAGCGAAGGTGCTCGAGATCCTGGAGACTTATCTCGCCAACGACTGCGGCCCGGGCGGGCTGTGACGCGTACGTCGTGACGGCGGCGCAGCAGGTGCCGAAGCTGCGGCCCGCCGCCCCGACGGACGCGCCGGAGATCCTGGCGCTCATCCGCGAACTCGCGGACTACGAGCATCTGCTGCATGAAGTGGACGCCACCCGCGAGGGCCTGCATGCGGCGCTGTTCGGCCCCTCGCCGCGCGTGTTCTGCGATCTGGCGGAGCAGGACGGCGGCATCGCGGGCTTCGCGCTCTGGTTCTACAGCTTCTCGACCTTCCGCGGCCGCCATGGCATCTACCTCGAAGACCTCTTCGTACGGCCGGCGATGCGAGGCCGCGGCATCGGTCGAGCGCTGCTCTCGGGTCTCGCGTCGCGCTGTCTGCGCGAGGACCTCGCGCGCCTCGAGTGGTCGGTGCTCGACTGGAACGAACCAGC
>JBEIUO010000587.1:0-2709 GCA_040374335.1 Phycisphaeraceae bacterium | reverse complement strand
TCTACGCCGTGGGGTGGGACCGCGCATCGGTCATCCTCCGCGTGCTGCACAAGGGCGAGTGGACCCGCTACCGCCTTCCCCGCGCTTCAGACTCCTGGAGCCACACGTGGAACACCGAGTGGATGCGCATCCGCGAGCTCCAGACCGAGCGTTACGTCATGGACGCTTTCGGCCTCTTCTACGACCTTCCCGCGCTCGTCTACGATGGCAAGATCCAGGCCATCAAACCCATCGCCAGCCACCTGCGTATCTGCCCCGACATGGTCTACTGGCGCGGGGCACTCGTCCTCGCGGGCGACCAGACCGACGACGCCGTCGGCCAACCCCAGAGCGGCCTGTGGTTCGGATCCATCGACGATCTCGCGAGCTTCGGGAAGCCCACAGGCTGGGGCGCGGTGTGGCGACACGACGCGGTCAAGGACGGCGACACCAGCGACCCCTTCCTGATGACCGGCTTCGACAAGAAGTCCCTTCATCTCGTCCGCCATTCTGGCACGTCCGCGGTGAGTGTGGTCATCGAAGTCGACCCCGTCGGCGACGGCTCGTGGGTCGAGTACACCCGCCTGCCGATCCCCGAGAACGAGTCCTACGCGCACCACACCTTCCCCGACGGCTACAGCGCGCACTGGGTTCGCCTTCGCGTCATGGGCGAGTGCGAACTCACCGCGCAGTTCTTCTACAGCTGACCGCACACGACGCATCACCCCGTCGCGACCGCCCCCGCTACTTCTTCAGCTCCTCCGCCCGCCGCGCCCACTCCGCCGCCTTCGCGTCGTACCCCTTGCCCGGCTCCAGCCCGTCCCACGCCTTGTACAACTGCGCAAGACCATCCGTCACGGTCTTCACGCCCGACGCTCCCGGCTGACCCGCTTCGGCGTAGAGCTTGTGCGACTCGAGGAAGTTCGCTTCCGCCAGCGGGAACCGATCCGGCGACGGAGGATTCGCCATCCTGGTGAGACCAAGACCCTCAAGGTAGATCGCGAGATATCTCGCATTCCCGCCCACGTCGTCGCTGGCTGGCTGGGGCACTCCCCGCTGATCGCAGCGCAGCACTACCTACAGACCCGCGACGCCATCGCGGCGAGCGAATCCAAGAAACCCACAAAACAAGGTGCTTTGGTGCGAAGTGGTGCCGAGTGTGATTCGGTGGGCGCAAGAAAAACCCCCGCCGAAGCGGGGGTAATGACCCCAATGGGATTCGAACCCATGTTCCCAGGATGAGAACCTGGTGTCCTGGACCAGGCTAGACGATGGGGCCAGTTTGCACCAACCAATGCGACGAAGCAGGGGTCCAGTCCTGCGTCCGTGGACCCAGAGAATAGCGCGGCAAGGCCGCCGGTCAACTTGTCGGATTCAACCTCAGGACGCGGTCGCCGCGAGCTGACGACGGAGCTGCGACAGGGCGTACACCGCCGCCTCCCGCTCCGTCTGCCCCACCACCGCGCCACCGTCGTTCGACGCGTCCCGCCACTCGGCCCGGAAGCAGTCGAAGAGCTGGATGTGGCGGATCGTCAGCGTGTACCCGTTGTCCTCGAAGCTGCGCCGCACCCGCTCGATGGACGGGAACGCCCGACCGTCCGCGTGGAACTCGCAGCCCGAGCTATCCAGCCCGGTCCAACCAGTTGCGTACAGCTCATCGATGGCGAAATCCAGACCCATGCGACCCGTCCTTTCGTTAGACCGCCCCGAATCTTGGCGCAGCCGGAACACAGGTGCCACGTCTGGAACATCAGTATCGCAGCGCACTTGTGAGAAGTCCAGTGGCTTTCCGGACGCCCCCCGAACTTTCCATTATCCCCCACCCGTGGTGGGGTCGTTCAGGGCCGGCTGGATCACCAGAACCACGATGTCGTACATCGCATGGGTCATCGCCGCGATCCCGAACCCCCGGGTCACGAACAGGACCGAGAAGTACACCCCGGCCAGCGAGTAGAAGGTCATCAGGCCCAGGTGAACCCCGCCGCCGGGCATCGCGATGTTCCGGTGGTACAGGGCGAACGCGATCGCGGAGACCAGCCCCCCGATCACGTACCCCACCCCGCTCGCCTGGCGAAGGAGGTCCACGACCAGAAAGTGGGCCGCGGTGATGATCAGCACCCGGAACAGCAGTTCCTCGTAGAGCCCCGCCCCCGCCGAGAGCGTCACCCGCGTCTGCCACGGGAGGTCGAAGAGAGAACCAGTGGCGGACATCGCGGCGACGTTCCCGATGCCGTTGGGATGGAGGGGAGCGAGCAGGCTGAAGACCCATAGGGGGAGCGTCCAGAGCAGGGACTCGGCGAGCATCCCGACCAGTACGGGCGGACGAACCTTCCACTGATCCCGCTTCATGACGTGCCACAGGAGCAGAACCAGGATCATGAGGGTGGTCAGGATGTAGCGGCCGAACGTCCCCAGATCACGGAAGAGGCCGAGCAGGATGCTGTGGGCCCCGATGGTCTTCGTTTGAAACGCCGAGGGGCTCAGCAGTGGGGGCCAAATGCAGAGCAAACTGATCCGGGGAACAGTTCGACATCCGCGTGACACCTCCCTGCGCCGAGGTGCCGTTGTGTATTGGTGTCGGCCGTGAGAGGCTGTTGTCTCCAAGTCGCAACAAGGAGTAGGTGTAGTGCCGCTTTCCGAGGACGAACAACGCATCCTCAGCGAGATTGAGCAGCAGTTGCGTGAGACCGATCCCGGTCTCGCTCGAGACATCGCTGACACAACCGTGTA
>JBEIUO010000303.1:0-4324 GCA_040374335.1 Phycisphaeraceae bacterium | reverse complement strand
CCGCGATCGCAACCGCAAGCAAGACCAGCACGCGCAATGTCCACCAGAGGCGGCGCTGTTGCTTCCCACTCACGTCGTCGGCCCCAACCTCGACGAACAGAACGTCACTGTCGGTCCATACTCCGAGTCATCTGCGACCAACCCGGTACAGGTCACCTCGAACGTGCGGCCCGGATACGCGCTCGCCAACGCACTGCGCCAGCCAGCCTGCATGATCGAGGCCAGCTCGCGAAACGCCTCACCGTCGTCGACGTCATCATCGGTCGTGAACACGTCCCACAGATGAAGGTGATTGAGCACGCTCTCGATGCCCGACCGATCGCCGTCAAGCTGATCCCACCACTGATCGACGGACACCGCCGCATGGCGGTCGGCAAGGAGGATGCAGCCACGCACTTCTTCAAACCGTGGCCAAATCAGATTGCCGACAGCGACAGCGCGAGCCACTGAGACGGTCTGCCCGATGAAGTCGAACACGCTCAAGCCACTGCTGCCGTCGTAGGAGTTGCGCCACTCCGATGCTTCGCGAGTTGACATAGGGTCGAGACGATTACCCTGCACCTGGAATCTCCCCTGGTAGCGCTGACCGAACGGTGTCGGCTGGCCTGACGAAGACCTGACCCGTAGCTGGATTCACATGTCTTTCGAACTCAAGTACGTGTGGCGTTGGCACACCGGCATGAGAAGCGCCTGTGACGTCGACTCTTCGCAACGGAAGACCATCCGGTCCGTAGACCTGGTAGTGGGTCACCGACCCATCGGCTCCTCTTCGCAACAACACTTCGTCGGCGTTCGCCGTCTTCGGGAAGCGGCCGCTGACCTGACGTCCCGATGAGAGCAGGTCGTCGACCGTGTTTGTGGCAACACACGAACCTGACGCGAGTCCGGGCTGTGAGGGTCGTAGGCACCCGACGCTGCCTGGGGTTTCGTGGCTGTGTTTCCCGACGGCTGCGGTCGTGGTGGTTGGGATCGCGCGGACGCGTGTTTCGGGCCCGCCGGATGCGGCCGCCGGCGACGTGTTGAGGGCGAGGGTGGTGAGGAGCGCGACGAGCAGCCATAGCGGCGAAAGAACAAGCCGGGGGCTGCGTGGGCGGGTCACGAGGGTCAGTCTTTCAGGCGGCCGGGAGTGAACTCGGGAGCATGTCCGGGAGCACGTCCGGGAGCAGGTTCGTGAATGCCACCGTCGTAAGACTCGTCCTCCGAGCAGAACCCCAACGCCGGACCAGCTGAACCTCAGCCACCGCCGTCAGCGCAGGACACCGCCAAGCGACCGAGTACCCGATTGACCTTGGCCCACTCGTAGACAGCGCCAGGCTCATCGGACACCTCAAGACGATCCATCAGCTCCCGAAGCGCAGGGATCGCCGAGCACACCTCGTTGTCATCCACGACAGCCACGGCGATGAACCGCTCAGATTCGTCCGTCGACAGCAGCCACGAGCGCAGCACCTGATCGACCGTGACACGATCGTCGGCGCTCAACCGCCCGTACTCGCGCGACAACTCGACAACGACCGACTGCCCAGACTTCGACGCCACAGCCAACGAGATCGCAGCATGCGGGTCTCGCCACAATCGGACGGTCCCGCTCACGGAGTCACCACCTTGATGAACTCCGGCGGGATCGCGTACGGGAACTGCATCTCGTACCCACCGCCAGGCATCGTGTATCCCCGACCTCCCGGCCCCGTCACCGTGCCAGAGACCCGAGTGATCGACGGGATCTCATAACCAGCTTGACGAAGCCCGGCCACGTCGACACGCAACACCGCGTCACGAAGCCCGGTGTTCGGCGGCAGCGCCAGGTCGATCTGCGCCTGCAACGGACTCAAACTGCCATTCGGCGTCGCGTACGACCCGGGCAGCAAGCCCTTCGACGAGATCGACTCCACGAACTCGCCTCTCGTGTAGTGGAACACCTCATCGGCCGCTTCTGTGGCGACAACTGACGGGTTCGGGGTCGTAGACGTGTCCCGAGCCTCGTCAGAAGGCGAGGCAGACCCCTCCCTCACGTCGCCGAGTCGCGCCTGCCTGGTCGGGGCATCGTCGAACTCATGAACGTCAACGCGCGCGACAGACGAGCCGTCGTAGGTGAAGGGCGCTGTGTCGACCGTCGTCGTAGATGTCGCAACGACGCCGGACGCCGTAGACGATCCCGTCCAAAAGGCCCCGAGGACCATGAGCACAGCCCCCAGGAAGCGCCACTTCGAGATCCACCTACTGTGGCGCTCAACGAAGAGGGGCGTGCTAGTCGACATCTCGCACTCGGTCGCGTGCCTGTCGAAGCCGGTTCGCGTAGTCGCTTACAACTGTTGCCGCCACCACTGATTCCAGCAGAGCCTCAAGGTCCCACAGCACACGCTGTTCGGCCTGGTCCTCGAACGCGATCTCATCCCCCTCATTCAGCCTCGCCACGAGCGATAGGAGCACGAGCGCAGTGTCTGAGGACATCGAAATGGCCAGTTCGTCGCTCATGTGAGCCCTCCATGGCTCAGTACGTTCTGAAGTTGCTCGGGGCCAAGCTTCCAACCGCTGATGAACGCTCCGCTCGGGTCGACGATGACGTTCAGCCCCGTAGCGGGGTCGAGGTGATGCGTGACGGGGTTACCACGGTAAGTGCCCGAGATCTTCGTCACCGCAGGGCTATTGATGTGTTGGTTGAGCGCCTCGGAGTGCTTCGCCGCATTCGCCTTGCTGTAGTTGCCCGTGACCCCAAAATCGCCGGCGTGCTTGAACTTCGACTGAAGCTGTTTCGACGAGTTGAGAAGTACGTCACTGCTGTTTGTGGCAACAACAGCGCCGGAGGGGGTCGTAGATGTGCCTCGGGGCGCTGTGGGAACCGAGGCAGACCCCTCTTGCGAGCCTGGCGGCCACGGCGTATCGCTGAGGCCGCTGCGACCATGATCCGCATTGCTCGTGGTGGCCGGCGCGTCGTACACGATCAGCGCTGATTTGGCGATGGTCGTAGATGCGGCACCGACTGGCGCTACCGGCGACAAGGCAAAGCTGAGGGCAGCGACCAGGAGCAAGAACAATCGACGGGGCATCGATCTACTCGTCCTCGGCGCGACCGGATTCATCGTCCGGTCGCTGGATCGTTGCGAGCTGACCGATTGGATCCCAAAGGCGCGGTTGGGGGCGGCTGCCTCGCCACGGCATGCCATCGTCGATCCACTCCCGCCGCCACTCGTCGTAGGTGAATCCCAAGTCGTCATCCGTAACCCCGAACTCGAAGCCACAGCTGGAACAGATCTCGTAGGACCCCCCACCGCTTCGGGATCGGGGAGGCTCCTGAAGCCCTCCGTACCCGCAGACCGGGCAAGCGTGAGTCATGGAGCCACCCCCGGCTGGTCGTTCCAGTAGTCGATGCCTCGCTTTGGAGTGAAGAAGGTCCGGGTCGTTCCGTTCGGGTTGTACGCCCCGAACGCGTTGGTTGCTGGGTCGTAGACACGGATTACACCGTCAGCATCGATCTTCGTCAGAGTTCCTGGCTGTTGAAGGAACTCGGACGCCTGCCGCGCGTAGTCGTCGACCGACGTTGCACCGAAGTCGGCGCCGTGCCGGGCGAAGTGGTCGTCGAGGGTGTTGAGATTGCCCCACGAGTCCTTCGTGGCCAGCCGAAGGACGTCGTCTGCCGTGTTTGTGGCAACACTTCGCGCGATCGGGGTCGTAGATGGACCCCGGTCGACCCGAGTTGGCAAGGCGGACTTCCCCCGCATATCGCCGAGCAGGGCTTTTCGCAGCGAACCGGCGGTGATCTCATGGACGTCGACGCGCGCGACGGTGGAAACGTCGTAAGTGAACGACGCTGCGCCGACGCTCGTCGTAACCGCAGGCGAGAGACCGACGAGTAGCCCGATCAGCAGCGCGACCCACCTTCGAAGCACTACTCCAACTCCGCGGCCCGGCGAGCGTGCTCGCTCTCGAAGACACCGAGCGCCTGAGGTTCGCGCTCCATGAGCGCGTCAGTGTGGCCCTCCTCCGAGACGAGTTGCTCGTATCCCCAGTGCGCGACCCAACGCGTAAACAGAGCCGGACCTGAGCATCGGACACCATCGCGGAGCACGAACCGCCAGCCGACAGGTAGCGGCTGGTCGTCGAGGTCAAACAGGGCTGCCGGGCACCACGCAGGCAACCCCCGATCATCCTTGACTAGCAACTGGAGCACTGTCTCCCAGATGCCCATCCCAACCACGACGTACGAACGCGACACCGTCAGGTTGAACTCCTCGTCTAGGTCGTGGAAGCGGACGCGCTGGTGGTCCGCGAGTGAACCGGAACGGACGTGTTGGCAGATCGCGATCACGGGGCAACCGCAAACTTG
>JBEIUO010000398.1:0-3681 GCA_040374335.1 Phycisphaeraceae bacterium | reverse complement strand
CTGATGCTCGACTACCTGCGCAAGCGAGGGATGATCACGTGAACCACAGAGGCACGAGTCCGGAGGTTTCGCGATGATGTGGCTCACCCCGCTTCTGGCGGCCGGCGCGGCGGCTGTTGCCGTCCCGACGCTGCTGATCCTGTACTTCCTGAAGCTGCGGCGTCGGGACATGGAGATCTCGACGACGCTCTTGTGGCGGAAGGCGATCCAGGATCTCCAGGCGAACGCACCGTTTCAGCGTCTGCGCCGGAACATCCTGCTGATCCTGCAACTCATCGTGCTCGCGGCGCTGCTGACTGCGCTGGGACAGCCGCAGATCCAGGGCGAGCAGCTGCGCGGGCAGAAGCACGTGATCCTGATCGATCGATCGGGGAGCATGCTGGCGACAGACGAGACCGACGCGGACGGCGGGCCGCTGTCGCGGTTTGACGCCGCGAAAAAGCAGGCGACGGACCTGGTGGAGCTTATGCGGGAGAAGGGGTTCTTCGATACGAAAGAAGCCGACGAGGCGATGGTGATCGCGTACGACACCACCGCGGACGTGCGTCAGACGTTTACGGGTGACAAGCGGGCGCTGAAGCGGGCGATCGAGTCGATCACCGCGACGGAGGGCCCGACGTCGATCGAGGAGGCCATGAGGCTTGCTCGGGCGCACGCGCCGCGCCGTGTGGTTGAGGGGATGGCGATCGAAGGCTTGGACGGGGGCCTGCCGCTGCACATGCACATCTTCTCCGATGGACGGCTGCCGGACGCTGCGAAGGCCAAGCCGGGTCCTGAGGATCAGATCGAGTTTCACCGGGTGGGCAAGACGGATTCGCCGAACATCGGCGTGGTCTCGCTGCGCGCGGAGCGGTCGTTCGACAACCCGGCGAAGCTGATGATCCACGTGGGGCTGACGAACAACACCTCGGCCGAGCGTGCGCTGGAGATCGAACTTCTGCTCGATGGCGAGATCTCGGGGATCAAGAGCACGACGCTGCCGGCTGCGAAGGAAGAGGTGGGGAATGTCGTCTCCGCCCCGGTGGCGGCGCGCGGTGATGCCGCGGCACCGGAGGCGGCGATCGAGGGCTCGACCGCGCCGGCGACCGGTGGCAAGTCGATCCCGGGGCTTGGGGGCGTCGTGTTCCAGTTGGATCGGCCTGAGGGCGCGATGGTCGCGGTGCGGCTCCGTGAGGTGGCGACTGGCGAGGGGCTGAGGGACGACGTGCTTTCGCTCGACAACCGCGGGTGGCTGGTGGTGCCGCCGGCGAAGCGGATGGCTGTGGCGGTGGTGAGCGATCGGCCGGAGCGTGGGTTGATCGCGGCAGTGCTCGAGGGGCTGCCACTGTCGCGACTGACGGAACTCAGCTCGACGCAGTACGAGGAGCTCGCGCGGCAGGAGAAGCTGGGCGAGTACGACGTGATCGTGCTCGATTCGTATCTGCCGAAGAACCTGGACCCGGATTCGCCCGGGCTGCCGCCGGGTCGGTACTTGGTGCTCAACGCGGTGCCGACCGGGGCGTCAGGGATCACAGACGCGGGCAAGGGTCCCGCTTCGGGGATCGTGGACTGGCTGCGGGATCACCCGGTGTTGCGGGGGGTCACGCTGGACACGCTCGTGATCGCGCAGTCGCGTGTCGTGACGTTGGCGCAGGGGTCGCTGGCGCGGGAGATCGCGACGGCGGAGAACGGGCCCGCGATCCTGGAGTTGACGAAGGCGGATACTCGCGCGGTGATCGTGACGTTCGATCCGGCGCAGAGCAGTTGGCCGTTCGACGCGGGGTTCGTGGTGTTCTTCGGATCGGCGATCCGGTACCTGGGTGATGATGGCGCGGGCGTGACGATGCCGCGGCAGGTACAGCCGGGGAGCGTGCTGTCAGACCGGATTCCGTCGAGCGCGACGAACGTAGAGCTGAAAGGGCCCGGGGGAGAATCCCAGAAACTGTCGCCGGCGGCAGACGGCCGCATCGTGTACGGGCCGGTCGCAGAGACCGGTGTGTACGAGGTGCGGTGGGATGGAACGCCGGGGCCGACGGATGTGATGGACGGCTCGAGGTCGCTGCGTGTGTACGCGTCGAACCTGATGGACAGCGATGAATCGGATGTCGCGGCGGCGGCGGACATTTCGCTGGCGACGCAGGTGGTGGCGGCGGAGTCACGGGCGCCGTCGGCGGCGGATCAGCGGTTGTGGCCGTGGCTGATTCTCGCCGCGTTGGCGGTGGTGATGCTCGAGTGGTTCGTCTACAACCGGAAGGTACACGTGTGATGCTCAGGACGATGCGGCGACTCACCCGGCTGGCGCGCGACTGGGGACGCGGACGGGGGCTCGCGGCGTTGGGGGCGGCGGCGGCGGTTGCGATGGGTGCGCACGTGGGCGCCGAAGAGATCACGATCGATCGTTCGAGCTTCGGCTTCACGAACACCGTGCCCGCAGAACGGCAGACCTTTCTCAGACTCTGGATCTCAAGCGGGAGAAACCCGTGGTCCGGCACGATCACGCTGCGTTCGGCGCACGACAACACGCAGGACGCGGTGGTGATGGTCGGCGCGGCGACGACCCCGGGCGTATCGGTTCCGGTGGAGATTCCGCTGCTGCTGACGGAGGCATGGCGGAAGATCGTGGTGACCGCGAGCGACGGGCGGGACGACCAGCGATGGACAATCTCGCGCGATGGTCTGATCGGCGAGGGCATCGAGACGCCGATTGTGTCGAGCACGGGGATCTCGTTCCTTTGCCTGGGCGAGACCACGGCGCAGAAGCACTTCATGGTCCGCGACACGACGGGGAGCATCAACGGCCCGATGGAGTCGGTGGACACGCCGAAGCCGCCAGAAACGCCTGCTGCGCCGCAGCCCACGGTGAACGGGCTTCCCGTCCCGACTGCGCCGTGGCAGCAGGAACAACTGCCCGACCCCGATGCGCGGTGGCGTCAGTCGCCCGTGGAGATTGCAACCGACGGGCTGCCGGTGCACTGGCACGCCTACGACGGCTACGAACTGGTGATCGCGACGGAAGAGGCGTTGAGCAAAGAGACGCCGCAGTCGCATCGCGCGTTGATGGAGTGGGTGGTCGCGGGCGGCCGGCTCGTTATTCTGACAGATAGCGCGGGGAGTGGGTGGCGGGCGCTGCTGCATCCGGGCATGCCGCTGGGCGCGTTCGAGATGACCGAGGCACGCGAGGTGACGCCGTCGCCGGAGTTGACGGCGATCGCGAACGGTGTTGCGGAACAGAGCATTCTGCTCAGACCTCGCCCTGCGCGGACGATCCGCTTGACGAGTGAGGGTGTTCGCGACGGATGGAAGGTCGGCTGGACGGGCACCGGGCATGCCGCGAACGAAGGCATGCTCGCGTGGGGCCCGTACGGCATGGGGATGTTGGGCGTGATGGGAGTTGACCCGGGCACACTGACGGGGATCATCGGAAGCGGCAACACCGCGGCGGGAACGCGGCTGTGGCGTGATGTGGTGCGCAAGGTCGCGTGGGGGCGGCCGGAACGAGATCGAGAAGCGGGTGCAGGGCGACTCGTGGTGGTGGCACCCGGCCTCGGGGGCGACGCCGGAGACGAGGGAGGCGTTGCGCCTGGCGTTGGACGAGATCAGCGTGGTCGCACCGCTCGGCAAAGGACTGTTTACGACGCTGCTCGTGACGATGCTGGCGATGGCGCTGCTCGTGGGGCCTGGCGATGCGATCATCCTCAAGCG
>JBEIUO010000210.1:0-5400 GCA_040374335.1 Phycisphaeraceae bacterium | reverse complement strand
GCCGGTTTTTTGGAGGTTCGCATGGGCTCATTTCTGAACGTTCTTGGGCAGGCCGACGCGGGTACGAAGACGCAGCAGGAGGCTCCGATCCCGGCGATGGAGCATCTGATCGCCAAGGGGATCGATTGGCTCGCGGAGTATGGCCCGCGCGTGCTGGGCGCGATGGTCTTCCTGATCGTCGCGTGGATCCTGACGTCGTGGGTCTCGCGGATCGCGCTGCGCGCGATGACAACGGCCAAGTTTGATGTCACGCTGACCAAGTTCCTTGCAAACACGATCCGCTGGGCGCTGCTCGCGGTTGCCGCGGTCGCGGGGCTTGGCATCTTCGGCGTGCAGACGGCGAGCTTCACCGCCGTGATCGGCTCCGCGGGTCTTGCGATCGGTCTGGCGATGCAGGGGAGTCTGTCGAATCTCGCGGCGGGGGAGATGCTGCTGGTGTTCCGTCCGTTCCGCGTCGGCGACACGGTGACGGTGGCGGGGCAGACGGGCAAGGTGGACGAGATCGAGCTGTTCTCGAAGCGGGTCGACACGGCTGATAACCGCAGGATCATCATCCCGAACGGGCAGGTCTTCGGGGCGATCATCGAGAATCAGTCGCACCATCCGACGCGCGCGACGTCGGTCACGGTTGTTGTGGATGGCGCGAAGAATGTGGACGAGACGCGGGCGATTCTGCTCGCCGCAGCGCAGGCGACACCCGGGCGTCTGGAGACGCCGGCTCCTGGGATCGGGTTGGTGAAGCTGGTGCCGGGGGGTGTAGAGTGGACGGTCGGGGTGTGGGTGGAGACCGGGAACCTTGCATCCGTTCAGCAGGAGCTTGCGAAGTCGGTGAAGGCGGCTGTGGATGGGCACGGGCTGGGAATGCCCGCGCCGTCGACGGTGCTGCGGCTTCCGGCTGGGGTGACGGTCACCTCGCAAGGATGACTGGGCCGCCTTGGCCTTGGGGCGTGCAATGCCGGAACTACGTTGCGGGATCATGCTTCCGGCGAGCCGCGAGGACATGTTCGCGTTCTTTGGGGACGCGTTCAATCTGGAGCGGATCACGCCGGACTGGTTGAACTTTGAGATTCTGACGCCGCGACCGATCGCGATGCGTGAGGGGGCGTTGATCGATTATCGGATCAAACTGCACGGGGTGCCGATGCGGTGGCGGACGCGGATCGCGCGGTGGGAGCCGAGCACGGCGTTCGTGGACGAGCAGATCAAGGGGCCGTACCGCGAGTGGGTTCACCTGCACACGTTCGAGGAGCGGGACGGGGGGACGTGGTGCATGGACTCGGTGAGGTACCGGGTGCCGTGCGGGTCGCTGGTGGATGCGTTGTTCGTACGGTCGCGGCTGATCCGGATCTTTGAGTACAGGCAGAACGCGATGGCGGAGCTGTTCGGTGCACCGAAGGACGCGGTGCGGGAGCGGCCGGTGATTGTCACCACACCCGCATGAGGCCCATGACGATCTCGAAGAGGATCAGGACGATGATGATGATCTCGAGGGCTTCGGCGCGTCGGCCCGCGGCGCGGTCGCTGAGCTTGGAGTAGATGCTCTCGATGGTGCCGAGCTTGCGGAGGATGCTAGCGTCCCACTCTGGGAGGTGGAAGCGTGCCGCGGCGGCGTGGTAGAGGCGTGCGAGGTGCTGGTCGCCAACGAGTTTGAGGGAGTTGTTGACGCCTTCGAAGAGTGCGGCGTGCTCGATCTGGAGGCGTGCGATGTCGTGCATGTCGGCGCCGGCGCGGCGTGCGTCGAGCCATGCGAAGTTGGAGCGGCGTTCGGCGGCGCGGTACGCGCGGTCGAGTGATGTGTCGAGGAGGTTGTCGAGGTGGCGCATCTCGAGGAGCTCGACGTTGGCGAACTCGAGGATGCCGCTGCTCTCGGAGGCGCGTTCGTCGATGATGACGGCGGAGTTCCAGTCGACGAGCGCGGCGTCGGAGGGTGAGTAGCTGAGGCAGCGGGCGAGGGCGTCGTCGGATTCCTGTGTGGACAGGGGACCGGACTCGGAGCGGAGGACGCCCGCGAGCAGCGAGCGAGACTGCTCCATCCACTGCTGGAGTGTGCAGCCGGCGAGGTCGAACTTCTCGATCTCGTAGATGAGGTAGTCCTCAATGCAGCCGGAGAGATTGGGGTTGGTGATGGCGTCGTCGAGGACGGCGAGGAGGTCCGCGGCGCGGCGGCGTGCGTCGTCGCGGAGGGTGGCGTTGTCGTAGAGCATGTCGCCGAGGCGGACGAGGTGCTCGAATCGGCCGGAGAGGGGGATGGTGTAGGTCATGGAGACCGCGCCGAAGTCGTAGACCGCGGCTTCGACGGAGGGCGTGGTGCACCACTCGCCGATCTGGATCGCGCGCGCGGAGCGGGTGATGCGGAGCGGGGGCTGTTGCGCGAAGTCGAGGGGAAGCCTGCGCGATGAGGCGGAGGAGCGGAGTGTCTCGCGCTGGACGATGGTGGCCGTGAGGCGCTGCGAGCGCTTCTGCGTCGCGTCGAGGTTGATGGCGTGGCCGATGTCGAAGGCGAAGAGGACGCGGCAGGCGCCCTGCGTGATGGTGAGGGAGGGGTGGTCTGGGGGCGAGGGGTGTTGCATGGCGGTGCCTGTTCTGCCCGCGTGGGGCTGATATCCTCTGGGGAACGGTATCTCGGAGAAACCCATGCTGACCGCCGCTGCCGCGTTGATGTTTGTTGCCGCCCAGAAGTCGCTTGTTGAGCCGGAACCGGGGCTGGCGAAGCTGGCGTCGCTGATGGAGGGGTCGTTCAGCAGCGAGGTGCAGGCGGTTGCGGATCACGACTTCTACGACATTCGGCTCGAGATGAAGCGGATCTGGGAGGGCAAGGGCGATGGGGGCGTGTGGTTGTACGTGGAGCAGGCGACGGCGACGGCGCTCGACAAGCCCTATCGCCAGCGGGTGTATCACCTGACCTCGAGCACGTACCGGAGCGGGGACGGGGCGGAGAAGCGGGTGTATGTGTCGGAGGTGTGGATGCTGCCGGGGGACCCGCTCGTGTACGCGGGGGCGGCGGCGGATCCGTCGAAGCTGGACAAGCTGACGCCGGCGGAGTTGTCGCGGCGGGACGGGTGCGAGGTGTGGCTGGTGATGGCGGCGGACGGGACGTTCGCGGGGAGCACGTTGGGGGTGGCGTGCGGGAGCGATCGGCAGGGGGCGGTGTACGCGTCGAGCATGGTGAAGGTGAACCCGGAGGGGCTGACGACGTGGGACCGTGGGTTTGACGCGTCGGGGAAGCAGGTTTGGGGGTCGGTGAAGGGGGCGTACGAGTTCAAGCGGCGGCGAGCGGAGTAGGCGGTTTGGTGTTAGACTGGGAGTTGGTGGAGGGGATACTGCCAAGGGAGCCGGAACATGGGACGCACGAAGACTGGACTGGTCACGTTTGCCGCGGTCGCGCTTCTGGCGTTGGCGGGGTGCAAGGACAAGATCACGAGCTCGAACTACGACTCGATCCGGACGGATTCGAAGGAAGGGATGACGCTGCAGGAGGTGGAGGGGATTCTGGGGCCTGGTGATAAGCAGCAGGTGTCCGGTGTGAACATCGGCAGCGGCGGCGTGGCGAGCGGGAGCTCGGCGAGCAGTCAGTTGACGTTTGTGTGGAAGAAGAACGGCAAAGAGATCTCGGTGACTTTCCAGGATGGGAAGGCGGTTTCGAAGAGCCAGTTTGGGTTGTGAGTGAGGGATGGAAGTCCTCGGGCTCTTGGCATTCGTAGGGGTGCTGTGGATACTGGTGCCGCTGGCTGTGTGCGCCGGAGTGGCGTGGCTGCGGCTCATTGCGCGCGAGCGCAAGGCGCACTTGTGCCGGTACTGCGACTACGACTGTTCGAAGAATGAGGGCGCGGAGTGTCCCGAGTGCGGGGCTGCGGAGCCGCTGGTGAGGCCGTGCGCGTCACCGGCGGCGGTTGCGTGGGCCGTGGGCGTGGCGGCGGCGCCTTTGTTGGCGCTCGTGATGGTCCCGGGCTCGAGCCGTGCGGTGAGCAAGGTGTACGCGGAGGCTGTAGGGTTTGAGTTGACGCCGCTGGTTGTGATGCCGGCGGTGAGCGTGTTCCACGGGCTGCTGGTGGTGCTGGTTGCGACATGGGGGCGGCACGAGGTGAAGTGGCGGCTGCTGTTGGGATTGCTCGCGGGCTGCATGATCATGGACGCGGTGGTTCATGGGGCGGTGGGGATGTGGATGATGGCGGCGATGGGGTAGAGGGGGGCGGATCTCGGTCCGAAGTTGGCTCGGTGGCACCGTCCAAGCCCGCGGCGGTGGGCCCGGACGGCGGCTGTAGATTCTCGCGACAGGGAGCCCCGGAGTTGGTTGGGCCGAAGGGCCGCCTCGAAAGATGGCCAACGAGCAGGCCGATCATTGAGGCTTTGGCGACTGTGCTGTCAGACGCTGTCTCGGGGGATTTTCTCTTGAAATCTGCTTCGCTCGTGTGGTATTCTATGAAAAGCGGCGGCACGGATGCGATTTGCTTGGTTTCGAATCAAGGTTAAAGGAAATATTACACTTAGAATGTCGGTATCATGCCACTCGGTCCGTCGGAACGGGGGTGTTGTTTCGCCTCCTGTGTGACCCCGTCGCCCTTTCAAAGGAATCTCACATGACTCGTCAGAACATCGGTCCGGGCCGCCGCGCGAAGGCTGCTTTCGGCCTCTCCGTCGTTGCTCTGTTGATTGCGGCTGGTATCCTCTACGCGGGCCCATTGGACCCTCCCGCCGGGCCGATCACAAGCACGGGGAAGACGCTGACCGAGGTTGAGCCTCGGATAGCCATCAACGCGACCAACACGCCGGGGGATGCGGACAGTCTGTTCAAGATCACCCAGCGAGGCTCGTACTACCTTACCGGGAATATGTCAGGCGTGGCCGGGAAACACGGCATCGAGATCGCGGCAAGCGGCGTGACCTTGGACCTCAACGGGTTCGACCTCATTGGTGTTTCGGGGATGGGTGCGTTCGACGCTGTAAGTGTTACCGTCTCGGGGTTGTCTAACATTGCGATTGTGAACGGCTCTATCCGCAACTGGGGAGGAGATGGAATCGACATGTTCACATCGAGTGCCAGTAACCTGATTGTGGAAGGGGTCAGGGCGAGCGGGAATCAAGGCGTCGGTATCGGCGTCGGACTCTCGAGTAGGGTTACCAACTGCGTGGCCACAGGTAATACGGGCACGGGAGTTCGTGCTCTTGACGGATCGGTGGTCACGATGTCGGCAGCAACTTCGAACTCTGGAACGGGCATCCTAGTGGGCAATCGCTGCAGCATCTCGGCCTGCACCGCGACTGGAAACGGCAGCGGCGGAATAAGTGCAGATGGATCGGCGATTCTAAATTGTTCGGCAAACGGCAACACGGGTGTAGGAATCACTGCAACTTCAGATAGCTCCATTGTCGGTTGCTCGACCAGCGACAACTCGGGCACCG
>JBEIUO010000465.1:0-3264 GCA_040374335.1 Phycisphaeraceae bacterium | reverse complement strand
GGTGGTGATGACGTTGCCGCGGGGCAGGGACCAGATGCGGACGCGGCCGGATTCACCGTCGCTGCCGCCGGCGGCGAGGAGGAGGCGGCCATCGGAGGAGAAGCGGACGAGCTTTGGGGAGCCGGAGGGGAAGGGGAGGGCGCCGAGGAGGGTGGCGCGTGCGGAGTCGTAGAGGAGGACTTGGTGGTGGGAGGCGAGGGCGACGAGAGGGAGGGCGGGGTGAGCGGCGACGTCGAGCGCGGCAGCGGCGCGGGGAGTGGCGGGAGGGGTGATGAGGGGGAGTTGGGGCGGGGTGGAGTCGGGCTTGGCGTCGTCGGCGGGGGCGGCGATGGTGACTTTGGGCTTTGGGGCTAGGGCTTTGCTGCCCGCGTTTTCGAGGCAGCCGCCGAGGATCCATGCGCGGATGGTGGCGAGTTCGGCGTCGGAGATGCGGTCGCCCTTTGGGGGCATCTTGGGTTCGCGGGTGTGGGAGACGACGCCGAAGAGTGTGCTGGCGTCGGCGTCGGAGGGGGCGACGATGGGACCGCCGCTGCCGCCGGCCATGAGACCACGGAAGGAGGAGAGGTCGACGTCGCCGCGGGATTTGTCGGGGTTGTGGCAGTTGAGGCAACGGGCGGCGAAGATGGGGCGGACGTGGTCGTCGAAGGTGACGCGGTCTTGCGCGGCGGCTGAGCCGGCGATGGTGGCGAGGAGGAGAGGGAGGAGTGGGTGTGGGGAGTGGCGTGGCATGGTTAGTGGTTGAAGAGGAACTCGCGGCTGTTGAGGAGGGCCCAGAAGGCGTCCTCGAGGGCGGTTTGGGGCGGGATACCTTCGGCGATGGGGGCGAGGAGTGTGGAGCGTTCGGTAGGCGAGGGTGCGCGGGAGAGGCACTCGGCGTAGAGGGTGTCGAGGATTTGGTCTGGGGTGCGACCGGCGGCGAGTTCGTCACGGATGCGTGCGCCGTCGCGGATTTTGGCGGTAGTGGTTTCGCCGTTGATGAGGTGGAGGGCTTGGGAGAGGCTGGGCTCCATGACGACTTCGCAGGTGCAGACGGACGCGCGTTTGGCGCGGCCGAAGGTGGTGAGGAAGTAGTTGGAGGTGGAGCCGTCGGCGATTTGGACCGCGCGGGCGCCGAGCGGGAGGCCCTGGAACTTGTCTTTGGTGCGGGTGATGCGGGAGATGGAGTCGAGGAGGAACTCGGCGCGGATGCGGCGTGGGAGTGCGTGGGAGAAGTTGGTTTCGTCGCGCTGGTTGGTGGCGTTGGTGCGGGTGGAGCGTTGGTAGGCGTGGGAGTTGCAGATATCGCGGACGAGCGGGCGGAAGTCGTAGTTGTACTCGACGAGCTTGGTGGCGAGGGCGTCGAGGAGGGCGTGGTTGGAGGGAGGGTTGCTGACGCGGACGTCGTCGACGGGGTCGACGATGCCGCGGTGGAATAAGTGGGCCCAGACGAAGTTGGAGATGTTGCGGGCGAACATCGTGTTGTCTTTGGCGGTGAGCCACTCGGCGAGGACGGCGCGGCGGTCCTTGCCGGCGACGGGGGGGCGATCACCGCCCAGGAAGCGGGGCGCGACGGGCTTGCCGCCGACGGGGTGCTTGGTGTCGCCTTCGGTCGAACTGAAGACAACGGTTTCGCGGGGGTCTTCGCCGGGTTTGCGGCCGATGCGGGAGAAGAAGGAGGCGAAGCCGTAGTAGTCGTCCATGGTCCAACGGTCGAAGGGGTGGTTGTGGCACTGGGCGCACTGGATGCGGGTGCCGAGGAAGGCCTGGGCGACGTTTTCGGTGAGCTTGAGGGGATCGGTTTCGAGTTGGTAGAAGTTGGTGGCGGGGGTGTCGAAGGTGCCGCCGCTGGCGGCGAGGATTTCGCGGGCGATCTGGTCGATGGGTGTGCCGGAGGCGATGCGGCCCTGGAGCCAGGTGGAGTAGAGGAGTGTTGCTTTGGGGCTGACTTCCTGGGTGGAGCGGATGCCGAGGCGTTCGGACCACTTCATGACCCAGATCTCGGTGAACTCTTTGCGGGACATGAGTTCGTCGATAAGCTGAGCGCGCTTGTCGGGGGATTGGTTGGCGAGGAAGGCGTCGCGTTCTTGAGCGGTGGGGAGGAGGCCGGTGAGGTCGAGTGAGGCGCGGCGGAGGAACTCGTCGTCGGAGCAGAGGTCGCTGGGCGTGAGGCGGAGGTCGCGGAGTTTTGCGTGGATGGCGGCGTCGATGTAGTTGGCGCCGGAGGGGATTTCCGGGGGCGGGCCGGCTTCGGCGGGGAGGACGATTGTGCTGGTGCCGACGGTGAAGGCGTCGAAGCGTGCGAGGATCTGTGCTTCGCCGGGTTGGGAGGCGGAGACGTCGCCGTGTTCGGAGACTTTGGCGGCGTAGTCGTTGCTGGACATGAAGGTGGCGAGTGTGGAGACGTCGCGGTCGGTGCCGTCGGAGTAGATGGCGCGGACGCCAACGCGGTGGGTGGAGCCTGCGGAGAGGACGATGTCCTGCGGGAAGATCTCGATGGAGGAGACTTCGGCTGCGCCCGCGGGGTCGGGGCGTGCGCCTTCTTGGATCCATGTAAGGATGGTGGTGAAGCGGGGGTCTTCGGCGGTGAATCGCTGGCCGCCGGTGTGCGGGACGGAGCCGATGGACTTGCGGAGGAGGAGGCTCTCGGCGGGGTTCGCGAGGTTGACTCGGCGGCCTGGGAGTTCGCGGGTGAGGGACTTGAGGTCGCTGGCGGGGTCGTAGCCGAAGAGGGAGAGGTGGAAGTCGTCTTGGCCGCGCGCGGAGCCGTGGCAACTGCCGTTGTTGCACTGGGAGCGGGCGAAGACGGGCATGACTTCGAGGGTGAAGCTGATGGGCGGGGGCGCTTCGCTTATGGCCGAGACTTTGAGCGGGACGAGGTGAGTCGTGCCCGAGGCGGTGACGGTGAGTTCGGTTTCGCCGTTGGCGAGGGGGAGGATGGATTGGCCGTCGATCCTGGCGATGGCGGGGTTGGCGATGGAGAAGGTTGAGGAGGAGGAGAGGTCGGTGCTGAGGCCGGTGGGTGCGATGGCGCGGACGAGGAGGCGCTGATGGTCGCGCGGGCCTTCGAGGTTGATGGAGGCGGGGAAGACGTCGACTTTGGCGGAGGGCTCGGGTTGGAGGAGGAGGGAAGGGAGGAGCGCGAGGATGAGGGTGGGAGTCACTTGGGGTTCTCCGCGGGGGGCTTGGACTTTTGGCGGAGTTGCTCGAGGCGGCTGAGGGGTTTGGGAGGCGGCGGTGGAGGCGGAGGCGCGGCGTCGGTTGTCGCGGGTGGTGGCGTGGGTTCGG
>JBEIUO010000802.1:0-1650 GCA_040374335.1 Phycisphaeraceae bacterium | reverse complement strand
CGCCCTCGACGACGGGCTTGGTCACGGTGGTGCCGACGGCGAGGATCGCGGCGTTGGGCGGGTTGATGATCGCGGAGAAACGATCGACGCCCATCATGCCCAGATTGCTGACGCAGAACGTTCCGCCGGTGAACTGTTCCGGCTTGAGCTTCTTGTCCTTGGCGAGGCGACCGAGTGACTTGGCCTCGGTGCTGATCGCGAAGATCGACTTCGCGTGCGCGTCGCGCACGACCGGCGTGATGAGGCCATCCTCGATTGCGACGGCGAAGGACACGTGGGCGGCTCCGTGGTAGCGGATCTGCGATCCCTCCCATGACGCATTGACTGCGGGAACGCGGCGGAGGGCCTCGGCGCAGGCCTTGAGGATGAAGTCGTTGACGGAGAGTTTGATGCCCTCGGCCTCGAGACTCGCGTTGAGCTGCTGACGCAGCGTCAGGAGCGGGGCGGCATCGACCTCGACCTCAAGGTAGAAGTGGGGAATCTGGGTCTTGGACTCGAGGAGGCGTTTGGCGATGACGCCGCGCATCGTGGAGACCGCGACGGCGCGATCCTCTTGGATTGGGCCCTTGGCGAAGACGGAGCCGGCGGGCAGGCTCGAGGAAGAACGGCGTGCACTCGGATTGGCGGCGGCGGCGAGAACATCGGCCCGGACGATGCGGCCACCGGGGCCGGAGCCCTGAATCGACGCAGGGGCGATCTGATGTTCGGTGGCGAGCTTGCGGGCGAGCGGAGTGATCCGGACGCGGTCGGAGCCGCTGGAGACGGAGGCAGCGGCGGGGGCGGAAGGGGTGGCGGGAGCGGCGGGTGCCGGAGCGGGAGCGGGTGCCGGGGCCGGAGCGGCCTGGGCGGCGGGTGCGGGGGCGGCGGCTGCCGCGGCGGTCGCGGTCGTCGGGACCGTCTCTCCCGGCTTGCCGACGGCGCAGAGCGGGGCGCCGATCGCGACCTGGGAGCCGGCGGGGGCGAAGATCTTGAGCAGGGTGCCGTCGAAGAAGCACTCCAACTCCATGGTCGCCTTGTCCGTTTCGACCTCGGCGAGCATGGAGCCCGACTTCACGACGTCGCCTTCCTTCTTCAGCCATTTGACCAGCGTACCCACCGTCATGGTGTCGCTGAGTTTGGGCATCTCGATGATTTGAGCCATGGCGGGAAGGGAGTGCGGTTCGGCGGGGAAAAGACTAGGCCGTGGGAGAGCGATTAGGCGAGCACCTTGAGGGCTTCCGCGAAGATCCGGTTGGGGTTCGGGAGTTGCTCGATTTCGACGGGTGGGCTGTAGATCGCGGGAGCGTCGATGGTGGTGACCCGGTGAATCGGTGCATCGAGCTCATCGAAGGCCTCGCGCTGGATCGTGAAGGCGAGCTGGGCGCCGACGCTCGCGAAGGGCTTCTGTTCCTCGACGATGAGCACGCGGTGCGTGCGGGCGACGGAAGCGAGGACGGTATCGACGTCGAGCGGGCGGATGGACCGCAGGTCGACGACCTCGACGGAGATCTTGTGCTCCGCAGCCAGGCGTTCCGCCGCGGCGAGGGAGTGAAGGACGGAGCGCCCGTAGGTGATGATGCTGAGATCGGTGCCCGGGCGCTTGATGTCGGCGACGCCGAGCGGGATTGTGTACTCGCCCTCGGGAACCTCGCCCTTCTCACCGTAGAGGAT
>JBEIUO010000476.1:0-3214 GCA_040374335.1 Phycisphaeraceae bacterium | reverse complement strand
CTAGGCTCTGTCTGACGGATCGCTGAAGGCCCGAAATCCGAACCGGGGCCCGGATGGCAAGGAGGGGAAACGATGCTGTATCCGCAGCGATACAGCGAGTTGAATCCGACACCGCCAGCCGGGATGCCGGGCGGATTGAAGCCCAGCGTATCCGTCAGACAGAGCCTAGCGCTGCGCCTTCTTCAGCCGGCTCAGCAGCTTCTTGAGCCGCTCGACCTCGTCCTCGATGACTTTCTTCTCGTAGGGAAGGTTCGGGCCCTCGAGGTACATGACCGGGTGGCAGCGGTCGTAGAGCTTCAGGAGCTCCATGCCGGCCTTGATCTGCGATGCAAGCTGCGTCTCGGGATCGCTGCCGGCGGGGTTCTGCCAGTCCATCACAAGACGGGGCTTCGCTGCCTTCGTCTCGCGGATCGCGCGCTGCCAGCGCTCGTGGATGCGGCGGCCCACGTCGCTCGCTTCCTTCCACTCCTTGAGCTGAAGAAGCGGAGCGAGTTCCTCGAGGGTGTCGGCGGTGCCGTCGGAGAACTTCGAGTTCGAGGCGGTCTCGGCGGTGAAGGTGAGGTTCTGCGTGCGATCGGAGAGGTCGTACTTCCCCTGCATCGTCTCGTACCAGGTGATGTTGCCCTCTTCGTCGCGGTCGTAGCTGAGCTCGGGCTCCATGGTCACCATGGCGCGGCCGATCATGCCCGGCCGGCCACCCATCTCGGTGACTTCGGCCACCTTGTCGAGCCACGCCTGCAGTTCGGCACCTTTGATCGACTCCGCACCGGAGAACATGGTGATCGAGCCGAGGGTTCCCACGCGCATGAAGTAGATCTCGTCGAGATGGAGCGCTGTGAACGCACCTGCCGAGATTGCCTTCTTGATCCACGCAACCACGCGGTGACGCTTCTTGAGCTCGACCAGCGTGTCATGAATCTTGTCACCCTCGGTCACGAGGCCGCCGGGGCTGTCGATCTGAAGCACGATGATCTGGCCGGGGCCGAGCTTGTCTGCCTCCTTGCCGATCTCCTTGATCTCGTCGTGGCGCGCACCGATGCCGACCATGCCCTCCCACGGCAGGACGAAGATGCTGGGGACCTTCGCGGTCGACGCCGCGACCTCGCCCGACGTGGCGGCGCCGCCGGCTGCGGGCGCGGCGCCCGACGATCCGGATGGAGACGCGCCGGAACCGGCCGGGGCCGGGCTTGACGTCGCGTCGGCAGCGCCCAGCGCCTCGATCTTCTTGAGGTCGAACGTCGAGATCGTCCGCATGAGGCTCTTGCCGCCCTCGCCGATGTCGACGCGGAGGAACGAGGCCTCGATCTTGACGACGGTGCCCTCGACGACGACCTCTCGGCCGTTGAGCAGATAGGTCACGCGCACCTTGTCACCGGCGCTGCCTCGCCAGACCGTGCCGTTCGGCAACTTCACGTCGCCTGCGTGGGCCACGGAGGGGGCGAGCGCGACGAGCGAGAATGCAAGGCTTCCACTCACGAGGAGCGAAGCCGCTGAACGAAGCGCTGATCGTTGATTCTTCATGGGTTTCCCTGATATGGCCGTCTCGCGGCCTTCCTGTGCTGATGCCCGTGTCCCGGGCGATTGGTCCGCTGTTCACTTCGACGTCCGTCTCGGGACCGCACCCGTCGCGTCCGGCGCGGCGGGTGCGCACGAGGCGGTCGCTTACCGCCGTCCGCCGCCCATGCCGCCGGGGCCGCGGCCTCCGCCGCTGTTGCCGCCACGGTTGCCGCGCTCGGCGTCACGCAGGCGTTGGATATCCTTGCGGAGGTTGTCGATCTGGATCTGGATGGCGGTCTGGTTCACACCCATCCGCCCAACTCGGGCTTCGACAGCCGGATACTGCTTGAGCGTGGCGAGCACCTTCTCGAGGATCGAGCGCTGCTTGCCGAGGGCGGTGATGGCGCTCTCCGCGCCTTCCTCGGCGTCCTGGTACTCCTGCATCCACTCCTGCACGCGCTCGAGCGCCTTGCGCCAGTCCTCGGTGTACTGCTTCGCAAGCTTCTTGCCGCTCTCGAGCTCGGTGTACTCACGGTAGCCGAGGAGGAACATGAGGTCGTCGATGGAGTCGGCGGTGCCGTCAGAAAGAAGCACTTCCTCAGCGATGGTGGCGTCGAAGCGCGCCGCGCGATCCTCGCTGTTGTCGACGATCCAGGTACCGCTCGTGTCCGGGAGCCACTCGACCTCGCGGCCCTTGAAGCGCACGGAAAGCCTGCGCTCGCGCAGCATCATGGCGTCGCCGAGCACCTCGGGGTAGCCGCCCATCTGAAGGACGCCGTTGCCGTAACCCTTCACGGCGGCGAGGAACTTCGCGGCGACGTCCTCGTCCGGGTGCTGCGCCAGCATGGGGAGAATCGAGAGACCCCAGAGGCGCGCATCGCTCTTCATGTAGAGCTCGGACCACGCCAGCGCCATGAGGGTGGCGATGCCGACGGAATCCTCGACCCACATCACCTGCGGGATGTCGGCGAGCGACTCGTGGAGATCCTTCGCGAGATCGCGGTAGCCCTCGACGTCGGGGATGCCGAACTCACTGCGATCGTCGTTCTCGCCCAGATACTCGATCCGGTCGATGTCGGCGCTCTTCAGGTGGTAGATGATGATGTCGGGCTTCTGCTTGCGGATGTCTTCCTTCATGATCTCGACGAGCGCCTTCGAGACATCGGTGCCCATCTGGCCGTGCATCGGGAAGACGTAGACCTTCGGCGCGCCGACGGTCGAGGGCAGCGCCGCGCCCTTCGACTGCGGCGCCAGCGGCGATGGAACAAAGGGCGCCGGAGCGGAGGCGACGATCGATGCGAGGGCGATGCTTGCGACGTTGATCATGAGGCGGTTCCGAGAGGGTTCGTCGATGAAGGGTTTCGTCGATGCCGGGACAACTGACCGGGAAGACCTCCGCCTGCACGCGAACACCGCTCCGAGGACGGAGCGCGGTCGGAAGTCCCGATACAAACCGTATCTTACGCTTCCAAGACGCCGGGTTGCGCCTCCGGGTTCCGGGGGGGCGCAGAAAATCTCGCCGGTTGCTCCCGCAGGAAGGCCCCACCGCTCAGGTCGGCCGTGGCACGACGGCGGCCGCTCGAGGTCCGCTGCGGTTCAGGGGCGGGGTGCCCCGCCTCGCAGCCGCTCAACAACCCGAAGCGCCTCGTCCAACGTCGAGACGCTGCCCTCGATCTGCGCGTCGAGAGCGGCGGCCAGCCAATCCTTGAACTCGGGG
>JBEIUO010000004.1:0-18919 GCA_040374335.1 Phycisphaeraceae bacterium | reverse complement strand
CCCGCCGCGGCCTTGCCCTCTTCGAGAAGGTCGACGAGGATCACGTCGCCCTGGTGGATTCTGCGCTGGCTGCCCGACTCTTCGATGATCGCGTACATGGCTAACTCCGCCGCACTGCCTTGGTCCGCCCCGCGACGAGCGCGAGCGGGTGAATGCGTACTTATCCCCGGCCCACTTCGGGCAGGGTGGAGATGGTAGCGCGCAACCGCCCCTGTTCAACCCCCCAGGCTCAGGATGCCCTGGCTCACCAACTTGATTGGATTTGGTAAGGCGTCTAAAATACGAACAAAAGGATCGAATGTCCTGCGCGCCACGGTCGGCGGCGTAGGTCTCAGTTACTGGACAAGGGGATCGTCACACAAGACAAAGGAAAAGACCATGTTTGGAAGGAACCTGTACGGTATCGGATTCGTCGTCTCCTGCGCCGCCCTGACCTCGCTCGCGGGTTGTGCGTCTGTTGATGTCACCCGCATCAGCGACGCCAACCGCAACACTGCGAAGGGCTTTCGGTACTACATGCCACGGCCGTATCTGGTCGTGAAGCAGCCGTTTACGGTCGCGGGCCAGGAGTACGTCACCCGGGGAACCCTGAACGGGGACAACTCGGTCGAACTCGACCCCGGATCCCTGCCGACCTTCGTTCGAGAGGCCATGGGGCACACCGGCACCGAGGTGATCCGCATCGACCGGACGCGGATCGCGGCCTCAGAGTCTGTTCGGGCCAGCCTCGCCGAACCCCAAAGTGCGGCCGATCCCGCCGAGAAGCCGGCTCCGAAGCCTGCCGCGCCAGCCGCCAACGAATCGGAAACGGAAGCCACGTCGGACTACGGGGGCACCAAGGGCCTCTTGCAGACCGCGGGAGACCCAGGGACGGACCCCCGAGTCGATCTGCACAACCCCCTGTTCGACATCATCTATCTTCCGGACTTTGAGGAGCAGTACGCGGTGCGCGTCAGCGGGGGGCTTGGAAAGGGCTCGCTCCAGCTTGGCCTGGAGAACGGCTGGATGGTGGAGCGGGCCTCCGCCGAAGTCGACAACACCGAACTCGGGAAGTTCATCTACCGGAACATCGACAAGGCGACGGACTTGGCCATTGCTGCTGCGAGAGTCGCCATGGGTCTTCCTCCGGGCGTTTCGTCCTCCTCGGGGCGCGCCGAAGAGCAGGCAGCGGGGCCCGCGAGAGGGGTGCTTCTTCGGATCGTGGTGCTGACCGAGGCGCAGCCGGGCACCTATCCGTTCCTCAAGCTCTCGGAGACGACCAAGGACTTCGCCAACAACCAGCGCTTCGGGCCCGCGGATGCCAGCAAGTACGTTCACCTGGCCTGCCCCCCGGACACGCGGGTGAGCTACAACGCTGTTCGGCGGGTGCGCGTCGAGTTGGTGTCGCTCGAGCCTGAGGCCGCGGCTCGCGCGGACGGGGGCACCGATGCAGAACTCATGCCGAAGGTGAACGGCGCGATCGGGGCCGTTCCGGAACTCGAAGGGCTCGCGGCACACATCGTCGGCGCCGTGGTCGAGGGGCGAACCCTCGTCCTGCTCGTCAAGGCCGCGGACCAGGACGGCCTTACCTCTCTCGCCTCTGTGCTCGCGAAGCCTGAGGAGGTTGCGAAGTTCCTCAAGGCCGTCCATGCACAGCCGGGTCTGGCCGGTATCAACAAGGTCACGACGCGAGCGAGCGAGCCATGAAATCGGGTGCGCGTCGACTTCCCGCGGCGGTCGAGCGGCTCGCCCTCGAGCGAGCCGCTCGGATCGCGGAGACCTGTGACGGGGTGCTCTCGTTCGGCATCGGCTTCAAGCACTCTCGCGAGTCCGAGTACGGCCGTCGGCCTCGGTACTGCCTGAAGTTTGTCGTCGCTGCCAAGAAGCCGGAGCGTCGGGCCCGCCGGAGAGGCGATGGGCTCGTGCCGCGGGAGATCCGGGTGACGCATCGCGGCAAGATCTGGCGGGTGCCTACGGATGTGATCGCGGTCGGGAAGGCAGCGGAGCAGAGCCGGCTGGCGATCCACTCACAGCCTCAGGTGTACGGTGTCCCGAGCTTTGCGGTGGGCGAGAGTGGTGGGGGGGAGGTCCTGTTGCTGACCGCCGGGCATGTCCTTCGAACACCGGCGGGCGTGCCCCAGGGAGCACCGGTCGACATCAACGGGGTGTCCGGTGTCGGGCGGGTTGAGGCTGGCCTGACGCTCCCGGCCGACGCGAGTGGCCTGCTCGATATCGGTTGTGTCGCGTGCCCGGCGGACGCGCATGCGCTGGCGTTCCTAGGGGCGGAGCCGTGGAGCCGGATCGCGGGGATCGTCGACGGAGAAGCACTCACGGCGATCCGCAGGCGCCAACTTCAACCCATGTGCTCAGTGATCGGAGCGGCCGGGGTGCAGACCGCGATGCTGGACACGATCCTGATTACTCCCCTGCGCTTGGCCTTCCCATCCGGCACGGTGCAATACCGTCCCGGGATCGTGTTCTATCGCGCCGTCGATGGCTGGTTCCGACGTGGCGATAGCGGCTCGGTCATCGTCCTCGGGCGGAGGGCGCTGGCGATTCATGCGGCCGGATTCACGGACGACCGGCGTCTCGGATACGGAACATCAGTCGCGGCGGCGATGGAGTTTCTCCATCACGCGACCGGGCGACCGCTTCAACTTCTGAGCCGCCCCATGGAATGATCGTGTGCCCTGGCCAGGGTGATGACGGCGACTGTGGCGCCGATGAGGCAAAGGGCCATGTCCTTCTGCGTGTCCCAGATATCACCCTGTGTGCCCAGGAAGGCGGCCGAACCGGCCTCGTCTAGTTCGGCGACGCCCCATTCGACGAGTTCGTAGACCGCGCTGATCGCGGTGCAGACGCAGACGACCAGAAAGCCGAGCCAGCGGGAGCGGTTGAGCGGGGACGTTCGGATCAGCACCTCGCGTGTCACGATGGCGGGGACGAACCCTTGGGCGAAATGACCGAGCCGGTCGTAGTGATTCCGCGAGAGTTCGAAGGTGTCCCGGAACCACTCGCCGAGCGGCACCCGCGCGTAGGTGTAGTGGCCGCCGATAATCAGGATCACCGCGTGCACGGCGATCAACGAGTACGCCAGCGTGGAGAATGGAAAGCGATTCCGGGTCGCGAGCAGCACGATGATCGCGACAACCGCGGGAGAGACCTCGAGCACCCAAGTGAGCATTTCGTACGGGCGGTACCCGGACCACGCGAGAAGCAGACCCACGCCCGCGAGCATCGCGATGAGTAGCCCCGGGCGTTGCCGCGGGCGGATGGGTGGTTCGTGCATGGGTGAGTGTACGGCGGAACGCGGTTGAGTGAACCTACGCTGCGGCATGAGGAAGATTCCCCTATTGATGGCCGTCGTGGTTGGAGCCGCTTTCGCGACGTTCGCCAGAGCGCAGGAGACGGTGGACCTGAGCGATCTGATCATCAACCGAAAGCCGGAGGAACGACCCCCGGTGGCGGCGGGCACGAAGCGTGCGCTGATTATCGGTGTTGGGGAGGCGACGTACAACGGCATCAAGCAGGACCCGCTGCCGATCTGTCGGTTCGACACGGTCGCGATGGACAGGGTACTGAAGGGGATGGGATTCGAGACGACGGTGCTGACGGACGGTGGGGACCCGGACCACGCGCCGTCGGTGATCAACTTCCAGATGGCGCTCGACGGCTTCATGCAGTCTGCCCAGCCGGAAGACACGCTGCTCGTGTACATGAGCTCGCACGGCGGCATGATCGATGGGGAAGCGAAGGTGATTCTGACCGATGGTGCCGCGAGCGTGCCAACGGTGAAGAAGCTGCTGGGCGAGAGCAAGGCTCTGGTTCGCGTGCTGATGCTCGACTGCTGCCGCACAGAGGGCGCGTTCCGTCCGGACGTGACGGAGACGCGCGACGTGCACACGCTGTCCGCGTGCGCTCCACACGAGATCTCGCAGGTGGGGACCAACGGTCTCTCGATCTTCACGGAGGCGTTCGTTGACGCGATGACCGACTGCAACGCGGACCGCCTCGCGGACGGGATCGTCGAGCTCGACGAGGTGGTGAACTACGTGGTTCGCGAGGTTCCCAAGCGGGCCAAGGCTCAGCGCAACGCCGAGCAGCACCCGACGCGGACCGTCGTGGACGCGAGGTCGATCAACCCGGTGCTGGGGATCTGTGACCTCTCGCTCGCTCGCATCCCGCGCCGGACTACGGCGCTCGGCGGTCCCAAGGCCGTCATGGCCCGCAAGGACTGGATCCTGACGAGTCTGCTCATGCCCAAGGCCAACGCGGGCATGACCCCCGAGCAGGTCCTCAAGAACTTCGAGGGCAAGACCTCCGAACTTCCGCCGCTCGATGCCCAGGGCAACGGCGCGATGCTGTTTGCCGACGAGCCAAACGCCGGAGACTCCACGCTCGTGCGATTCGAGAAGGGAGTTGTCGTCGAAGTCAGCACAGCGATCGGTGGCATGTGCGACACGCCCTACAGCGCCCAGGCCTCGCGCGAAGCCACACTCCGAATCCTCGCCGGCGGCAGCATCGACAAGCTCACTCCGGCACTGCAGGGCAAGACCATGGGCGAGGTGATCGCCGCGATGGGGTGCCCCGCGGCAAGCCTCGTGAGCACCGACGGCATCGGCAATGGTTCGCTCCGCTACGTCGATGTGCCGCGAGTGACGCAGATGCTTGTGATCAACATCGAGCACGGACGCGTTGTTGGGACCGATGTTCGGTTGCTCGGCGAGTGACTCTTTCCCCCGGAGGCCACGTGCCCGTTCGCGTTGCGGTTCTCCAGCACGAACACGACGGCTTTGAATCGTCGGAGTACATGCTCCGCGACATCGCCGCGGTCTGGCGGGAGAACGGGATCGGCGTGGAACTGATCCGGGGCTGTCCCGCGCACATCGAGCCAGAACGCTTCGATGCCGCGGTGATGCACGTGGACGTGACGCGTGTGCCCGAGCGGTACCTGGCTTTCGCGGGGCGTTTCGGGAGGGTGCTCAACCTGGGGACGGGGGACATCTCCAAGCGTGCGATCAGCGAGTACATGGTGCGACGGGGCGACGGCTATGACGGTCCGGTGATCGTCAAGACCGACCGCAACTGCGGAGGACTGCGCGAGGCGGAGCTGGCGCGCATCGGCGGCGTGTCCCGCTGGATCCGCGCGGCGCACCGTCGGCTCCACTGGACGCTCCGCGCCGAGCTCGCCGGCAAGGACTACCGGATCTACGCCCGGGCCCGCGATGTGCCGTGGCCCGTCTGGCACAACCCGTGGCTCGTGGTGGAGCGGTTTCTCCCCGAGTTCCACGACGGCACGTACTGGCTGCGGACGTGGATCTTCCTCGGGGACGCGGAGGTCCTCGCGCTGCGATCCGCGAGCGGCCCGGTGATCATCGCGGGGAACGTGACGTCCAAGGAGTTCATCACGCCCGACGTTCCGGACTCGCTCCGCGCGAGGCGGAAGCAACTGGGGTTCGACTACGGGAAGTTCGATTACGGCATGGTGAACGGTGTCGCGGTGCTCTACGACGCCAACCGTACGCCGACGCACCGGACCATCACCGACGACGAACGCCGGTGGCAGGCCGCGGTGCTCGCGCGTGGGATCTGAAGATGGCGGTCAGTGTCCCGACTGATCCAACTCGTACGTGATGTTCACCGTTGCCCAGACCTCGACCATGCCCGGATTGAAAGCGTCCTGGTTGTCCGACGACCCGGGGTCGCGACTGACGGACTGTGCCATGTTCGAGAACCGGTTCGAGCCCCATGCGTTCGGCGACGTGGTTTCCGTGTGCTTCACGCGTCCGAGCTTGACCTCCAACGCGCCGGCAAGCACTTCCGCCTTCCGCTTGGCTGCCTTGGTCGCCAGCACCATGGCCTCTTCACGAGCCGCGAGGGCTTCTTTGATGCCGAACTCGAGCGAATCGATCGTGTTGCATCCTGAGCTCAGCGCGGCGTCGATGATCCGGGGCGATGCGTCGAGGTCGCTCGTCCTGATGATCACGGAGATCGTGGCGCGGTACGCGATGACCTCACGCGTGGTGTTGTACTGCGCATCCTGCTTATAGATCGGGGTCAACTGCACGCGGTCCGTCTGGATGTACTCCTCGCCGAGGTGCAGTTCCTTCACGGCTTTCACCGCGTTCGCCAGTGTTGTCGCCGCGTTTGCCTGGGCTTCCGAGGCCGTCTTCGCGTCAAGGGTGACGCCGCACACGATCTGCAGGAAGTCCGGCGCACGCTGCACCTTCGCCGTGCCCGTGGACGTCAACGTCCCCGGTTCCTGCGCGGCCACCACGCGGGCGTCCTGCGCGAGGGTGGCCGTGGGGAACGAGGTGAGGGTGAACGCGGTGAGAAGTGAGGCCAGCAACGCGGTGTGTCGACGGTTCATGGAGTGCTCCTTGCACAGATCGGCGGGAACTGCCGCCATGCTACTTTGTACGCCCGAGCCCGGGCGGGGTTTGTCACTGCTTTGTACCTGGGTCCTTCAGCGCTCCCAGGATCTTGCGGTAGAACTCCCCCTGGGAGTTGCCGCCTCGGTGCCACCGCCAGACGACGACGATCTGGTGCTCAGGGTCGATCCAGATCGTGTTGTCGCCCGCACCCTGCGCGGAGTAGCTCGTCTTGGGCGCGCCGGGCCAGCGATCCGTGGTGTTGAGCCACCAGAGGTACCCGTACTCCTTGTTGGTCTCCTGCGGGCGGGTTGCCGCGGCGATCCACGATGCCGAGAGCACCTGTTGGTCGGCCCACTTGCCGTTGTTCATCATGAGCAGGCCGAAGCGAGCGTGGTCGCGTGCGCTGATCCACAGCCCGCCGCCCCAGCGCGTGCCGCCGCTGACGGATGGCATCGGTGTTCCGTCGACATCCACGGTCGCGTTGTCGTAGGGAATCCATCGCCACGTGTCGGAGGCGCCGATGGGGTCCATGATCTCGGTCCGCAGCACCTCCGGGAGCGGCCGCTTCCACACGCGGAGCAGGGAGAGCGCGAAGCGGTTGATCCGCACGTCGTTGTACTCGTAGTGAGATCCCGGCTCCCGCAGTTCGCGGGGCTTGCGCGCGCCCTGCCCAAACTCCTTCTCGCCTTCGAAGCGGTGGTCCTTGCCGAACATCGTTCCTTCCCACTCGCTCGTCTGGGTCAGGTGGTGGTGCCAGGTGACCTTGGCGTTGTGGGCCGAGTCGTACCCGCCGTCGTGGACAAGCTTCGCGACCGGATCCTTCACGTCCGCGATCATGCCCCGGTCCACCGCCAGTCCCGCGATCGTCGCCAGGTAGCTCTTCGCGACGCTGTACGTCGGGTCCGCCGCGTTCGTATCGCCCCACTCCGCGACGATGAACCCGTGCCGCAGGATGATCCCATTGGTCAGCGCTCGGCGCTGCGGGAGTGGACCCAGCAGTCGACCGAAGACCCGCTCTTGCGAGGAAAAGTCACGGGCAAACTCCGTCTCCTGATCCTGCGCCCAACGCACCGCCTCGGCGAGCGCTTCGGCGTCAAACCCAGCCAGAGCCGGATCCAGCACCTGCCAGTTGTCCTTGGGCGGAAAGTAGACATCCCGCGGCTGGGCGGTCGCACGCGTCGCGATCGAGACGAGCACCAACACCAACAGCACCGCGCGCCGGGAGATCATCATCTTCAACAGTATGCGGCGCGCCCAAGCCCTCACCGGCCGATCGTGTTGCCGGTATTCTGCGGATCGTGCCGCATCTCACGCCACCCGACGCCGCCGCCCTTGAATCCGGTGATGCAGACGGCCTCGCCGATGGCTCCCTTGCCGCTCTGGCCGGGGTTGCCAACGACGAAGAACACTTCGTACCTGCCGTCGCCGTCGAGATCCGCGATGGTGGGGCAGTGGCTCCCGTGTTGAGCGGGCAGTTGCAGCGGGCCAGCCGCGTCGAAGGAGGCGATGACGTCGCCGGTGGTTCCGCGGCGTGCCACGAAGGTGCCGTCTGCGGTCAGGTATGCGAGATCGGGCACGCCGTCGTCGTCAAGATCGGCAACCGCGACGCCGCGCGTGACTTCCTCGCCCTTGGACTCCTCGATGCCAACCGGCGCAGACCACATGGTGGTACCGTTGGCGCGGTAGACGGTCACCCGCTCCGATGCGATGACGACTTCCGGTTTGCCGTCCCTGTCGACGTCCGTGATGACAGTTGGGGACATGATGTACCTGTCGCCGGCCTCCGCGCGCCACAGCTCGGTGCCGTCGCGTCCGCGGAGCGCGTACACCCGGCCGTCGTAGCTGCCGATGGCCAGGTCCAGATCGCCGTCCCCGTCGAGGTCGCCGAGCGAAGGCCCGTGGTAGAGGTGCGATCCCGTCTTGAAGGACCACATCTCTTCGCCGGTCTTCCCGTCGACCGCGTGCAACGAGTGATCGCCCCTGAAGGTCCCGACGACGATGTCCGCCTCGCCATCACCGTTCAGGTCGGTCACGATCGGGCAACTCTGCACCGCGCCGGGCGCGGCGTGGAGCGTCCTGACGACTTCGCCGTTCAGCCCGTCGAGGAAGTGCACGTTGCCCTTGAACGTGCCGACGACCACGCGCACCTTGCCGTTGATCTCGCCGATCCAAGGGGGCGTGTCGATGCACTCGCCGACCGGGAGTGTTGTGCTCCATCGCTCGTGCCCGTTTGCGCTGTCGAACGCGATCACACGCGACGTGTTGGAAATCGGCACCACCAGTTCCAGCTTCCCGTCACTGTCGAGATCGAAGAAGCGGCACGACGCGTCGAGGCACGCGTTGCCCGCGTTGAACTGCCAGACGTCTGAACCGTCGCGGCCCCGTACGACATACACGCGAGAATCGCCGAAGTACGTTCCGAAGGCGACATCCGCGCCGCCGTCGCCGTTCGCATCCGCGATCGCCGCGCTGCCGAAGCTCACCGACTTCAGCGGAAAGTGCCAGAGGATTCGGATAGGGTTTGCCGGGGTTGATTCGGGCTCCGGTTGAGCCAATCTGACGAGGGCGCACGCGAGAGCGGTCGTGAGCATCATGATCGATCGTACGCCCGTGGGGGTCTACTGTTTGCGATGAGCCCCAGCCCTGCCGTCGTCGTCGCTCCGTACGACCCGTCCTGGCCCCGCACGTTCGCGGTGCTCCGCGACCGCATCGCCGGGCGGCTCGCGTGCGTCACCACTCGCATCGAGCACGTCGGGAGCACATCGGTGCCGGGACTCGCGGCCAAGCCGGTCATCGACATCGACGTGGTCGTCGCCGACACCAGCCAGATGGCGAGGGCCTCCTCGCTCCTCGCTTCGCTCGGCTACACGCCCATCGGAGATCTCGGCATCCCCGACCGTCACGCGTTCCTTGCCCCAGCCGAACTGCCGCGGCACAACCTCTACGTCGCCCTGGAGACCTCGACCGCACTCCGCAACCACCTCGCCATTCGGGACCATCTGCGGGCGCACCCCGGCGATGTGGCCGCATACGGCGAACTGAAGAAGCAGTTGGCAGCGGACTACCCGGACGATGTGGACTCGTACTGCACCGCGAAGACACGCTTCCTGATTGGTCTGCTGGCGCGGTGCGGGTTCGCGAGGGAAGAACTGCACGCGATCGCGCTGGTCAACGGAATCAACCCGGCGGAATCAGGGATTCCCTGACGGTACGCCGTTCTTCTTCTCGGGCTCGCGCGGCGTGATCGTCATGCGAACGGTCTTGTTCGCGGCGTCGACTTTGACACCGGCAGGTACATCGGCGAAGACGGCTTCCTTTGAGGGAATACGTTTCTCGAGTTCTTCGAACGTCAGCGAGACCACGGCGATGAGCTGGATGCTCTGGTTGGAGATCTGCGCGATGTACTCCGCCGGGCCGTTGACGGTAACGTCCGTCAGGAAGCGGTCAGACTGCGGCACCTGGATCGTCCAGTTGTTGAACTCTTCGGGCGCCACGCGGATGGCGACGGGGACGCTGTCGAGCTTGATGCTCGCGGTCTTGGACTTGAGCGTGAGCGAAACGTCTACCGTCGCGGGGTTCGCCTTGACGCGGGGCCGGCCGGCGATGGTTCCGGGGAGTTCCAGACGAACGCCCGGGACGTTCTCACGCTTGCCGGGGATGAGCTTGGGCCAGACACCCCCGTCGATTCTGGCGATCGCGACGGCGTCCTGACCGAGCGCGTCCGACTGGGTCTTGGTCATCGTGACGTCGACCTCGGCGGGGCGGGCTTCCGGAATGCCGTCGGTCTCGCCACCCGGGGCCGGGACCTCGACACGCATCCGGCGGGTCACGATCTCATCGGGCAGCACTCGCACGAACTCGGGGTCGGTACGCAGGATGGTCACGCCGACATCGTGCAACGCGCTCGACGCACGCAGCGCGTCGACGAGACGAAGGTCGCGTGCGCCGCCGCTCAGGTCGAGGCCGAGAGCACCGGGTTTGATCTCGATCGAGCCGGGGCGAAGGGCTTCATCAAGTGCCTCGATCGCGGGACCGGGGCCTTCGACCCACATGGTCACGCGAACCGAAGACTCGTTCAGCGGCACGCCCTCGCCGTTGATGATGTCGAGCACGCGATTGCTGCCCGCGTCAACCTGGAAGACCAGTTGGGTTGCGCGGTCGGCGGGCTGGAGCGTCTCCGACTCCGCGAATACCCAGATCAGCACGGTGACGATCGTCACGATCAGGATGGTCCGAAGGTGTGCAAACACGGCTCAGCCCTCCCGCTTTCTCGAACGATCGTCTTCCGGCTCGTCGTGCATCTCGAACCCGGCGAGGGATGCGCCCCCCGGACCATCGCCGGGCGAACTCGCTTCCTCATCCGCCGCGGTCATCGGCTCGGGCGGTACTACGCTCCTCGCCGCGCGCTTCGCGGAGTTCGTGAGGCGTGCGGCGAGCTCGACGCGCAGCTCCGCGGGGCTCATCCCATCGGTCAGCCGGCCGCGCTCGGCGATCCGCACGCGTCCGGTCTCTTCGCTCACCACGACGACGATCGCGTCGCACTCTTTGCTCACCCCGACAGCGGCCCGGTGGCGAGAACCAAGGGCGGGGTCGGGCATGTCCGCGGGTTCGGCGAGGGGCAACTGCACGCCCGCCGAGTGGATGACGCGACCCTTGATCACGACCGCGAGATCGTGCAGCGCGGAACCGGGGAAGAATATGGTCTGCAGCAACCGGCTGTTCAGCTCGGCATTCAGGACCGTGCCCCCTTCGACCACACCCGAGAGCCCGATCTGTCGCTCGATCACGATGATCGCGCCGAACTTGGCCTTGGCCAGGTACGCCACGGCCTCGCTGATCTCGTCCACGATGTGCACGATGTCCTTCGGAGTGGATCGGAAGAACGACGTCTCACCCAGACGCACCACCGCACGCCGCAGCTCGGGTTGGAAGATCACGATCATGCCGATCGCCACGAACGCGAGCACGCGGTCGTACAGCAACGCGAGCCGCTGGAACGCCCCGGCGTGACCCAGCACCCTCGCGGCGATCGCCAGGAACACCATCAGAACCAGCACGCCCTTGAGCGCACCCGCCGCGCGTGTGCCCTGCACGAACCGAACGATCGCGTAGACCACCACCCAGATAAAGAGCAACTCGACCGCCAGCACTACCGGCGGGTAGGTCTGAAGCCGTTCGAGCAGGCCATGGAGTCTGTCAATCGTGAACACACCAGAGGATAGCAGAGGCGGGCGCCCGGCTCACGCCCTCCGTCACGCCGACCTCGGCAGCCCCTCCACCCGCAGCGGACGGCCCCGCATGACCGCGGCACGCGCGGTCAGCCCCTCGAACCGCAGGATCCGCAGCTCTCCGCACGCCCGACAATGGGCCAGCAGCCGTTTGCCGTGCGAGATCGACGCTGGCATCGCCTGCCGCTCGAATCTCCGGCTTTCCTCACATTCCGTACACCGCCACACGAGAGAAGACGTCATACCAATCCTTCCGAACCGAGCCCCCTGAGTTTCATTCGGCTCGCGCACTCGCCGCCGAATACATTCCATAAACACCGCCCGCACGCTCCGTCGGCGCTCGGACGCCCATGATCGGCGTCCGTTCGAGGCGTCTTCACCGTTCATCCCCGCGCGGGGCTGGTTCCACCCGCTTCCCGCCGCATCCCCTCATCTCCAGCGCAACCCCCGCGCGTCCTGGTCGGTTACCGATCGGGTCTCCGCGGGTTCTCCAGCTCAACGCCAAAGACTCCCCGCGATTGCCGCTTCGGCCCCGCGATTGGCCTGATGCGCCGGCCGAGAACCCCCGTCGGCCTCTCGATCACTAGGATTGTGCATCATGCCGCGACGGGCACGCGGCGGCGCCGCATCCTCACGCTTCGTCCCGTCGTTGTTCTCCTCTGTGGAATCGCTCGCATGCCCGGATTGGTCTTCATCGCGACCTCCGCCCTCGTCGCCGCGGGATCGCTCGTGTGGCTCGGCGCCGAACTCCGCGGGAGCGGAGCGGGTCGGCGCGCCTGTGCGCGTTGTCGGTACGAAATGGCCGGCACCACCGAGTTGCAGTGCCCCGAGTGCGGGCACATCCACGCGTCGGAAGCCGCGCTGACCCGGTCGCACCGCTCTCGGCGGCGGGTCGCCGCGGCCGGCGCGGGTGTCTTGCTCGGCCTCGCGGGCGCGGCGTCGCCCGTGTATTTGTCGTCGAACCCCTGGGGCCTCGTGCCCACGCGTGTGCTCCTCTGGCTGTGGCCGATGTCGGTCGGTAGCCGGGGCCCGCTCGATGGTGCCGCGCCCGAACTCATGTCTCGGCCGCTCGCGCCCGCGCAGGCGGAGGCGTTGGTCGATCACATCCTGACAACCTGGAACAACTCCACGTTCGATGTGATGGACGATGAAGCCGAGGAAGCGGCGCTCGCGCTGGTGATGGGGGATGATGGTCTGGCGCGCACCGAATGGAAGCGTCCCGAGCCGGAGGCCGGCTTCGTGAACGAGGAGGCCGACGACTCGCACTACTTCGCGAGCCTGGGCCTCGACGGTGCTAAGTTTGTCCCGAGGCTCGCGCAGGCCGCGAGGAACATCCGTCATCGCTCTTCGGCACCCACCACGATTCTCTCGCTCATGTCGCGTGACTGCCCCGAGGCAAGCGACGCGCTCATCGGGCTTTTCGACGCCTCGGTCGGCGCCGACGACGCGTTCGTCGCCCGTGCAGGGCGGCTCGGCGTTTCAAGGCTCCTCGCTTCGCTGGCGGATGAACGTCGCGCCCCCGCGTCGGTTCTCGTCGGGATCGATGTGCTACGGCGCATGGAGGCGGATGATCCCGAGGCAGTCGCCGCGCTCTCGCCGCTGCTGTTTGGTTCGAATGAAGAAGTGCGGAGCGCCGTTTCGGCCTATTTCAGTGGGATCGGCCTGAAGCGGGAGGCTGTCCTCCCGTTCCGCGATCGGCTGGTGGACGCCGTGACATCCAAGGCCCGCGTGGACCTCTTCACGTTCGAGCCGCTGGTCGCGGTGCTGGAGCCGGAGGACCTCGCGCAGGCCGCGCCGCTCCTCGAATCGCGCGACGCCGACCAGCGCGCCCGTGCCGTCGCGCTCTTCTCGATGACCGCGACACCCCCGCAACTTACCGAGTACCTCGTCGGTGCGCTCGAGGGGGCGAGCGACCCCGGCCGCGCATGTTGCTACGAGGCCGCGCTGCGCCTTGCGCTGGATGACCCCCGCATCACCGAGCGGGCAAAGGCCGATCTCGTCGCCGGTGCCACAACCGCCGAGAGCGCCCGTCACATCGTTGAACGTGCGCTCGAGCCCGAAACATTGGTCGCGTTCTGGATCACGCTCCTGGACCACCAACGGTGGGAGACCCGCGAACTCGCCTGCGACGCCCTCGCCAAAACCGGTTCGCACGACGCCCTCGAACGACTCCGGGCGCTGCGGTCGGATCCCGAGCAGTGGGTCGCCAAGGCCGCCGCTCGCGCCGTCCGCACGCTCACCCGCTCCGGCCCCCCCTCGTTGACCGAGAGTCTGCGCGACGAGATCGACCTCGCGCGCCGGGCCGGGCAACCGGTCCTCCCGCTCTTCCCCAAGTACCTGAACTCCATCGACCCGCAAGCGCACGCAACCGCCGTTGCGTTCCTCTCGGAGATTGTCGCAGCGGGGGAGCAACTGAAACCCGACCTGCTCCTGTCCTCGAAGGTTCCCAACGACATCGCGTCCGCCATCATCGTTCGTGCGGTGGAACTCGACCAGCACACCGCGGCCGCCGACATCATCGCGTGGCTCCTCCTCCGGCCATGGATCCCGGATCGTGGACCCGCGGTCTCCGACGCGATCTCGAGGCTTGCACCCGAGCAGGCCGCGACGCTCCGTGACGCGCTGGTGGCGCGTCTGCGCGGCACCACGCCCGCCACATCCACGACCGAAGCGGTGCAGGCACTCGACGCGATCGCCAGCTCTGCGCCGTGAGTCGTTACCGGTTCAGGAGGCGCGAGGACGTCGACGTCTTGATGTAGACCAGGATGTCGAAGCTCTTCGCGGGATTCTGCGGGTAGAACTGCTGCTGCATCGCGATGGCGCCAATGCTCCGCATCGCGGTCGGACGAGCGGCCCACTTTGTCGCCGCTTCCTCCATGCTGGCACCACGCACATCCAGAAGCAACACGGGCTTCCCCGCCGAGTCAAGATGGGCTTCGACACTCCCCGCCGGAGGCTTCTGCAGCGCGTTGTCGGACTTCAGCCCCTTCCCCTGCTCCATCGCGGTGTACGTGCCTTCGCCGGTGGCAAACCCAAACACAACCATCTCTCCGGGGTACATCTCTTCCAGATGCCCGCCCATCCACTTCTGCCCAAACCCGACCTGCCGGCTCACGTGCCCGTTGTGGGCCCACAACACGACCCGGGCACGCGGGTCCTGGTCGATGATCCACTTCACGTTCTGGGCCATGCACTCGTCACGCACCGCGCCCCCCGCCATCGGGCCCGCCGCGACCATCTGCGCACACTGCGCCACCACCGTGCCGTTCTGGATGATCCACTCCGCCTGTTCCGCTCCCTTCGCGGTCGTCAACGCGTCGCGCATCCCGATCAGCTTCGCGGCGAGCTTCGCCGTCTCTGATTCAACCGCCGCCGGGTCAACCTTCGCGACTTCCTCCGCCTTTGGCGAGAGATAGAGCGAGAACTTCCCGCCGTGCACGCCCTCCTCGACTCTCTTCGCCGTCGTGCCCGCCGTCGTGGTTCGCAGATACATCACCTTCGGGTTCTCGAAATCGAACGAGAAGAGCTCCGCGTTCTCGTACTTCACGCCGTCGAGCTCGATCTCCACGTCGTCGAACCACGCCTCGCCGCCGCCGATGACGAGCGGGCCAAAGTTGATGTTCACCGTGTCCGCCGGAACGTCCAGTGTGAACTCGTACCGCTTCCACTCCGTCGTGCCCTTGGGGCCGAAGTCCGCCATGTTGTTGAAGGCGCCGGGCACGTTGTTCGGCTTGTCGCACCGGAACCACCATCCTGCAAACCCGCCGACGTCCTTCGTGCGGATCCACGCCGAAATCTTCGCCTTCTTGCCTTTCGCGGCGTCAGGCGGGAAGCTCCCCACCATGATCGCGGTGCCGCCCGAGTTCCCCCCCGAGTCCCCCTTCTCGTACGCCTGCCGCTGCGCGAGCCGGAGCCGCTCCAGCGCACCGCGCATCTCCTCCGCGAGGCCCGCGTCTGTGTCCCGCACGCCATCCATCACGACCGTCGCCGCGACGTCCGGCGTCTGCATGTCAAAGCCGGTGAACCGCAGCGGAACGAAGTCGCTCCCCTCGCGAGATCGCCCCTCCTCGTTGAACGTCCGCATCCACTCCACCATCGCGAGTACTTCCTCCGTGTTCCACGTCCAGAAGTACATCCCGCCGATGAGCTCCTTCGGATCGCCCTTCCCCTCCAGCACGTACTGGTTCAGCTTGTACGACTCGGGCATGTTCGCCTCGATCGAGAACACCCGGAACCCCATCTCCGTCGCCAGGTACTCCATCAGCCTGTGCTTCAACTGAAACGCCTCGCGCGTTCCGTGCGTCGGCTCCCCCAGCGACACGATCCGGGCGTCGCCCACCATCTCCTTCAGCCGCGACAGATCCTCGAAACCGTTCCCCGCCTCACACGTCTTGAGCTCCACCGCGTTCGCGCCGACCCACGCCGCGGCCTCCGGGCCCACGCCGTTCTCGACCTGCTGGGCCAACGCACACACAACTGCCGCCGTGGTGAAGAACATGCAGCGTCTCCTGGTTCCGCCCGAGTGTACCAAGCCGGTTTCGTTCTGTTACATTCCGCATCCAAGGAGAGTCTCGCATGGGCACTTCCCGTCACCGCTGGATTGCTTTCGATCGGGTTGAGGACGGTGTGGACTACGTCCACCAGTGCAACACTCACTTCGCCGACGCCCCCTCAACCCGTTGGCCCACGACCGCCGTCATCGGCATGGCTTTCGACGCGTGCAGAAAGAACGGCCTGCCCACCCCCGACGAGTACGACCGCGCCATCAAGATCGAGAACGCCCTCCGAACCGCGATGGAAAAGTCCGCACACGCTGTCCACCTCGCCACCGTCACCGGCGACGGCGGTCGCATGTGGGTCTTCCAGTGCAAGAACGCCGCGGCCACGCCGCGCCGTCTCGCCGCCCTCCCCGCGAAAATCCGCGCCCCGCTCACCTGCCACCAGCAGAACGACCCCGACTGGACGCTTTACTTCGAGTCACTCCTCCCGACCGAACTCGAGTCCATGCGGTTCAACAACAGCAGCGTGCTCGCGGCGATGGCCGAGGCCGGCGACAACCCCCGCCGCGCCCGCCCCATCGAGCACCTCGCATACTTCCCGACCGCCGCGGCAAGGAAGAAGTTCCAAACCTGGGCGAAGCGCATCGGCTTCGCGATCGACGAGTGCCCCGACCCCGATACCGGTTCCGACCCGGCCGATGAGCTCCCGTTCCGTCTCCACTTCTCCATGAAATCGAAGGCCGACCTCGACGCGATCACCGACCAGACGCACAGCTGCGCCGTCGCCGTGCGCAAGTGCGGCGGCACCTACGACGGTTGGGAATCGGTGCTCGTGAAAGCCAAGCCCGCGAAGCGGAAGTGATCTCACCCCGTATGCCAACGGCGGGGGCTCCGTCCCGTCATCCCCGTCGTCTACCACCCTCGCGCCTCAACCCACCGCCCCGCCAACCCCCATCGCCCTCGCTGTCTCCCGCAACTTCGCCGCCATGGCCTCCAGGCTGCTCGGAATCACCCGCACCTGCCCGATCGTCGTGATGAAGTTCACGTCCCCGCCCCAGCGAGGTACCAGGTGCACGTGAAGATGCTGCGGAACCCCAGCCCCCGCCGCTCGCCCTTGGTTGATCCCGATGTTGATCCCCTGCGGCTGAAGGCCCCGCTGCAAAACGTCCGTCGCCACCTCCACCAACCCCCACAGCGCCGCCCGTTCCCCCGCGTCGTAATCAAGCAGCGACGGCTTCGCCTCCCCGTGCGCCACCAGCAAGTGCCCGTTCGCGTACGGGAACGCGTTCAGGAGAATCAGCCCGGCCCCAGACCTGACGATCACGTGATTCGCGACATCCCGCTCCGGAGTCCGCCAGTAATCCAGCAGAAACGACCCCGACCCCGCGGCGGGGGGGCCCGCCACCTTCTCCTTCGCATCCAAGGCCTGGAGGTACTCCAGACGCCAGGGAGCCTGCAATGCCGCCGGGCCTCCTGCCAAATCTGCGCCACCGGGCCCGCCCGGGCCGCCCGGCCTCGCGGCAGTGGGGGACGGGCTGTGCGGGGGCGGAGGGGTAGGGGGGTGGGGCGTGCTCGACATCCCCGCATCGTATCGCGGCACGCACTCCTCCCGCGTACACTTGGCCGTCACACTACGGAGGCTTTCACCATGAACGTACTTTCTTCGATGCTCGCCCAGACCACCGGTGGTACCGGTAGCGCCGGCACCGTCCTGCTCGTCGTCCTCGGCGTCTTTGGCGCCATCGTCCTGCTCGTTCTCTTCATCGTCCTCTTCAACTTCTTCAACCTCTACATCCAGGCCCTCTTCTCGAACGCCCACATCGGCCTCATCGAGATGTTCGGCATGCGACTCCGGAAGGTCGACCTCCGCACCATCGTCTACAGCCGCATCCGCGCCAAGAAGGCCGGCATGGACATCCCCACCAGCGCGCTCGAAACCCACTACCTCGCCGGTGGCCGCGTTCCCAACATCATCTCCGCCATGATTGCCGCCCGCGGTGCCAAGATCGACCTCCCCTGGAACGTCGCCAGCGCCATCGACCTCGCCGGCCGCGACATCCTCGAAGCCGTCAATACCTCCGTCAACCCCAAAGTCATCGACTGCCCCGCACAGCACGGCCCCCGCGGCACCATCGACGCCGTCGCCAAGGACGGCATCCAGCTCAAGTGCAAGGCCCGCGTCACCGTCCGCACCAACATCGCCCGACTCGTCGGCGGTGCGACCGAAGAAACCATCATCGCCCGCGTCGGCCAGGGCATCGTCTCCACCATCGGCTCCGCCGCCGACCACAAGTCCGTCCTCGAGAACCCCGACGAGATCTCCCGCAAGGTGATGGAGTCCGGCCTCGACTCCGGCACGGCCTTCGAGATCCTCTCCATCGACATCGCAGACATCGACGTCGGCGACAACATCGGCGCGAAGCTCCAGGCCGATCAGGCCAACGCCGACAAGCAGCGCTTCCAGGCCGAAGCCGAAAAGCGCCGCTCCCTCGCCATGGCCCTCGAACAGGAAAACAAGGCCACCATCGAGGAAAACAAGGCCAAGCTCGTCCTCGCCGAAGCCGAAGTCCCCGCGGCAATCGCCGAAGCTTTCCGCAAGGGCAACTTCGGAATCATGGACTACTACCGCCTCAAGAACGTCCAGGCCGACACCCAGATGCGCGAGTCCATCGCGGGCGACGGAACCAAGAAGTAGTTCGCACGAGTAAGGGAGTCGCCAAGGCGGAGCTGGGAACGGCGCCGGTCGCATCAGTTCGTTGGTCGAACTTTGTTGTGCATTCGCGGAAAAAACGAGGAATCGTGTTGACAAGATCCTAGGGGGGGGGGGGGAACGTGGGGG
>JBEIUO010000120.1:0-6780 GCA_040374335.1 Phycisphaeraceae bacterium | reverse complement strand
CTGATAGTAAGAAAATCAATCCGACCACCCAACGACAGCCCCGCCCGGCGCATAAGAGGTAGTGCGGGCGGTGTCGCCATCGCATGTTCGGGCCTTGGTGGGAGGTGTCGCCGGGATGGACTACCGAGAAAGCAGCGACGAAACGCTTATGGAGGCCACCCGCGCCGGGTCCCACGCGGCGATGGAGGTGCTCGTCCGCAGGTTCGCGGCGAGGCTCCTGACCTTTCTGATGCGGCTCACCGGTCGACTCCACGTGGCTGAGGACCTGTTCCAGGAGACCTTTGTCGCGGTCTGGGCCAAGCGCGAAACCTACCACGTCGGGCGCGCGTTCAAGCCTTGGCTCTACGCCATCGCGGTGAACAAGCACAGGGAGCGGGGGAGACGCAAGGCTCACGTGAGGGAGCTTCCTGCGGTACCAGTTGTTGAACTCGACGAGGACCCGCCCGACGCTCGTGATCGGTTCGCGGAGGCGCGTCTCGCGCTCGGGAAGCTTGGCGACCGACAGCGCGAGGTCGTGGTGCTTCACCTGTACGGCGGGTTGAGCTACGCGCAGATCGGGGAGTGCCTTGGTGTCGGTGAGACGACGGCACGGGGGTACATGTTCGAGGCGCTCGGTGTCTTGCGGCGTGAGATGTCCGTGGACACGGTGAAGGAGGAGGCGCGGTGATGAAGAACGAACGCGACAACGACGAGATCGACGCGACCGCGGACGCGCTCGTGTTTGGCCTGCTTTCCGAGGACGACGCCGCGAGGGCCCGCGCCCGTGCGGCCTCCGATCCCGCTATGCGTGCGGCGATCGCCCGCGCCAAGGCCCGACGCGAAACGCTGCTCGGTCTTCCGGGCGCGGAGCCTTCGAGCGAGTTGATCGCCGCGGCGATGCAGGCCCGCGAGTCGGGGGCCGTGCGGCTCGAGCGAGGGCACCGCCGCAGGCGCCTGTTCGCCGGTTCCCTCGGCGGGATCATCGCGGCGGCGGTTCTGGCCGTCGTTGCGATCCAGATGTGGGTCGCCTCCTGGAAACCGCCCGGCCTCGCCGTGCAACTCGTCGCACAGAGCGAAGTGAACGCGGGATCTCGGGGCTCGCTGCGCGTTGTCGTCGAGTCACTTGAGAACCAGAAGCCCCTCTCGGGCCGCGATGTCTCCCTGCTTCTTCGAAAGAGCAATGGCGCGACCACCACGCTCGCGGCATTCACAACGGATGCCAACGGCACCGCGTCGCCTTCGTTCGAGTTCCCCGACTGGGAGCCGGGCAGCTACACGCTCTCGGTCGAAGTCGACGGCTACACGCACCTTGAGCGGACCGTCGCGCTCAAGCGCGAGCGGCGAGTGATGCTGTCGACCGACAAGCCCCAGTACCAGCCGGGGCAGACGATTCATCTTCGGACGCTCGCGATCACGCGCGGCAGCGGACTTCCCGCGGCCGGAGAGGCCGCGACGTTTACCATCGTCGATCCGGGCGGGAACACGATCTTCCGGAAGGCGGGGAAGACCAGTGCCTTCGGCATCGCCTCGGCCGACTGCGAGTTGGCGACCGAGATCCGCGAGGGCCCGTACACCATCCGCACGGAGATCGGGACCACCGTGTCCACCAGGACGGTGGAGGTGAAACGGTACGTGCTCCCGAAGTTCAAGGTCGCGGTTGAACTCGACGGGGCGTACTACGCGCCCGGTGGGAAGATCAAGGGCCGCATCGACGCGAGGTACTTCTTCGGGAAGCCGGTACGCGGGAGTGCGGAGATCGCGGTGCGCCCCATCGGGTTCGCGACCGACGAGATCCGCCCGCTGGCGGTCAAGCTCGATGCGGAAGGTCGGGGCGAGTTCGAGGTGACGCTCCCGCGCAAGCTGTTCGGTCGCGAACAGGATTCGGGCGACGCGAGGGTTGAAGTCGTGGTGAAGGTTCGGGACACCGCGGGTCAGGAGATCACCCGCGTGGTATCGCGCGTCGTCACGGCGACGAGCCTGCGGATGGAGGTTGTTCCCGAGTGCGCGACACTGGTCGTGGGCGTTCCGCAGAACATCCACGTGTTCGTCACCTCGCCCGACGGTACGCCGGTTGCGGCGGACGTTGGCATCGGGAACGGCAAGGGCATCCGCGCTTCCGACAAAGGCCTCGCCACGATCGAGTGGACACCCGGGAGTGAGAGCGAGACGCTGGATGTGTGGGCGAAATCCGGGAAGTCCGAGGTTCGTCAGAAGGTATCAGTGAGCTCCGTGCGACAGGGCTTCGTGCTCCGCACGGATGCGGGCTCGTACGACGCCGGCGGGACGATGGTGATCACCGCGATCGGTGGCGGGGTCCAGCCTGTGTTTGTCGATCTCATCAAGGATGGCCAGACGATCTCGACGGTCACGGTGGACATGATCGATGGAAAGGGCGAGCACACGGTGGACCTGCCGGCCGAACTCAGCGGCGCCATGCTCGTCGAGGCGTACCGGTTTGATCCCATCGGTCTTCCCGTCCGCACGAGCCGGGCCGTCTTCGTGCGTCCGGTGCGCGATGTCACGGTCTCGGTCGCGCCGGACAAGCCCGAGCACAGGCCCGGGGATTCTGCCTCGCTGTCGTTCACGCTGACCCGGGCCGATGGAAAGCCGACGGCGGGGGCGGTGAGTCTCGCGGTGGTAGACGAAGCCGCGCTCAATGTGATGACCGAGCGTCCCGGCATGGAGCGGAGCTTCTTCCTGCTCGAGGATGAACTGCTGAAGCCGGCGGCGGTGCTTTACGGAAAGGACCTGCTCTCGCCGGGTGGTCGCGACGCTGCTGCCGGATCATTCATCGGGGCGGCGATGTCGCGGGCGAGCAGCCGCGGGGTCGATCCTGGTGAGCGCATCCGGTTTGAGGGCCTGGGTGAGGAGAAGCGTGACCGCGTGTGGCAGTACATGGAGGGCGGATGGGGGCGGTTGAGTGCAGCGGAGTTTGCACCGCCGGGTGTGAAGGGCCTGCTGGCGTCGAGCCATCAGGAAGCGTTCGACCGGTTCCGATCCACGCAGCACCGTGCGGAAGCGAGAATCCGGTCCGCGTGGGTGTATGTTGTGATCGGCGGCATCATGTGCGGACTGGTCTGCATCGGCATGTTCGCAAGTCGCCCCGTGTTGGCCGTCGTGGTGACGTCGGGCCTGATCCTGCTTGTGGGTGCCGTGCTCATGCCCGCCCTCGGCAAGGCGAGGGCGAGCAGCCGCGGGGCGGTTCCGATGGCGGGTCCGATCGCCGAAGAGGAGCGGTTCGGGGCACCCCCCGGTGCAGTACGTGGGATGGCGGGTTCACCCATGATGTTGCTGAATGCCACGGCGGGCGGGATGGAGTCGCTCCAGCCCACCCGAGTTCGCGAGTGGTTCCCGGAGACCTTGGTGTGGGCTCCGGAGATCATCGCGGACGAGAATGGTCGGGCCAGTATCGCCTTCGATCTCGCTGATTCCATCACGAACTGGAAGGCGATGGGCAGCGCGGTGACCGCCGGGGGCGGGCTGGGTGCCTTCGACGTCGATCTGCGGGTGTTCCAGCCCTTCTTCGTCGATGTGAACGCTCCGGTGGCACTGGTGCAGAACGACACGATCGATCTGCCCCTGGTGGTGTACAACTACCTCGAGACGACGCAGCGCGTGAAGCTCGACGCGGAAGTGGGGGACTGGTGCGAGCTGCTCAGCGAGCCCGATTTCGAGCTGGATCTCAAGCCGGGAGAAGTGCGATCGGTCGGTCTGCGACTGCGTGCGACGAAGGTGGGTTCGCACACGCTGCGGGTCAACGCGAGCGCGGGGGCATTCGCCGATGCGGTCAGGCGGAGCATCGAGGTGGTGCCCGACGGCGTGCCGGTGGAGCAGGTGGTCAGCGGTACGCTCGACCGCGAACTCGTCGCCGATGTCGGCCTGCCCCCGGGAGCCATCGCGGGTAGCGAACGCTTGCTCGTCCGCATCTTCCCGTCCGCGTTCAGCGAGGTGCTCGGGGGCCTTGAGGGCATTCTCGCCATGCCACACGGGTGCTTTGAGCAGACCTCGTCCACCACGTACCCGAACGTGCTCGCGCTGGACTACATGAAGTCGACGAAGCGGGCCTCGCCGGAGATCGAGGCGAAGGCGAGGCAGTACATCCACCTGGGCTACCAGCGGCTGCTGAGCTTCGAGGTCGCCGGTGGCGGGTTCGACTGGTTCGGTCGGCCGCCGGCGAATGTCGTGCTCACCGCGTACGGGCTCATGGAGTTCGAGGACATGGCCCGCGTGCACGACGTCGACGCGGCCCTGCTCGATCGCACCCGAAACTGGTTGCTCGCGAAGCGAAGCCAGAACGGCACGTGGAGCGCAGATCCCGGTATGCTCAACGACGGTCTCGCGGGGAGCGTCAACCGCGGCGGTGATCTCGAACTCGCAACCACCGCGTACGTCGGGTGGGCCGTCTTCGGTGGCGGCAAGGCGTCCGACCAGGCGCGCGCGACGCTCGATTGGCTCCTCGCCCAAGAACCCTCCACGATCGACAACCCGCACACGCTCGCGATGGTGTGCAACGCGTTGCTGGCGATCTCGCCGAAGGATGCGCAGCCCTACCTCGCTCGGCTGGTCTCGCTCGCGAAGCGCTCGGCCGACGGCAAGTCGGCGAGCTGGGATTTTGCTGCTGACGCACGGACAACGTTCTACGGGCGCGGTGCGTCCGCCTCTATCGAGACGACCTCGCTCGCAGTCCTTGCGATTCTGAAGACCAAGAGCGACGCGCCGCTCTGCCGCGCCGCGATGACGTGGCTCGTCGGCCAGCGGGACCCGCGCGGATCCTGGCACACCACGCAGGCGACGGTGCTCGCGCTGAAGGCGCTGTTGGCCGGAGCGAGCACGACGGCTGGAAAGGAAGGCGTGCGAGAGTTCCGCGTGACGGTCGACGGGGGCGAGCCCCGGGTGATTCGGGTGCCGGCGGATCAGAGCGATGTAGTGCAGTTCGTGGACCTGAGTACCGAACTGCGCGCGGGAGCCGCGCGGGTGCGTGTGGAGGATCGGTCGGGGTCTGGGTGTACGGCCCAGGTCACGGTTCGGTCGTTCGTGCCCCGGCCGGACGAAGCGCCGGCGGAATCCAGCCTCGGTGTTGATGTGGCGTACAACCGCTCGCAGTTGAAGGTTGGGGATGTGGTTGCCGCGACCGCGACGGTCCGGAATCGAGCGTCCGGGGCGGCGCCGATGGTCATGGTCGATCTGCCGGTACCGGCGGGATTCACGCCGGAGCTGGAGGCGTTTGACGCGATGGTCGAGAAGGGCTCGATTGCGCGGTACGAGGTGACCCCGCGTTCGGTGATCGTTTACCTGACCGGGATACCTGCGGGCGGCACGGTGCGCATGCAGTACGAACTGCGTGCGACGATGCCGGTGGACGTGACGGCACCCGGGGCATCGGTGTGGGAGTACTACAACCCGGCGAATAGGGGTGTGGGGCGGTCGAGCCGCGTGAAGTCGGTGTGAAGCCGTCCGAGAACAACGGGGGCGGTGCCGAGAATCTCGCGTCGAAGGGGTTGTCCCTGCCGGTGCGGCAAAAACCGGCGGGATCAGCAGGCGTGACCCTTGCCTCGCGGAGAAAGTCTGGGAGAATGGTGGCTGAGGAGAGAGGAGGAGAGAAAGGCCTCTGCGCGAGTTTCCACGCGCGAATGGCTTTCCGGTGCGTGACCCGGACCCTCTCGATGAACGATTTGTTCATTCCTCGCGACATGTGCGCGTCGTGATGTGTTTGCGCACACGGAGGAGAGAGAGAAATATGAAGACGAGCATGACTTTGGCGGCGTTGAGCGTTTTCGCGGCGACCGTTGCGCAGGGCGCGACGGTTACGGCGAACTACGACGGCCAGTACGGTCGTCAGGTTCACACCAGCCTGGGCAACATCCAGACGGTGAAGTTCAACTGGACCCGCGTTGACGTCCCGGGCCCGGGCGTGGACACGACGATCGCGACGAACTTCAACACGTACTGCGTCGAGATCTCGCAGCACGTGAGCGGCGGCAACGCCTACACCTACAACGTGGTGTCGGCCGCGGCTCACGGCTTCAGCCCCGTGCAGGAGGCCCTCCTTGGTCGTCTGTGGTGGAGCTACTTCGCGGGCATCAACTCGGCCGTCGAGTCTTCCGCGTTCCAGGTTGCCGTTTGGGAGATCGCGCTCGACTCCGGGTTCGACTTCGCTGGCGGCGGTCTGACCGTTGACGCTCCGGCGGACACGCTGGCCCTCGCCTCGTCGTGGCTCAGCGCGATCACCAACGCGAGCTACGCCGGTGGCGCTGAGACGATCGTCGTTCTTGAGAACGGCAGCGCTCAGGACCAGATCACCGTTGTTCCGGCCCCGGGCGTCCTCGCCCTCGCCGGCCTCGGTATGCTGACGGCTGGCCGTCGTCGCCGCTGATCGCGGATCTCAGGTTTGTCTTGCGAGCCGAGCCGGGCCCTCCCGGCTCGGCTTGTTTTTGTCAGCTTGAGTTCAGCCGATGGTGCGGGCGCCGAAGTCGAGCTTCATCGCCTTCTTCGCGAGGTACAGCGTTTCCTCGGCGACCGCGTTGGCCTTCCGCACGTGCGCGCGGATCAGGTCCATCACCATGCGGTCGCCCTCGACCCCGTCGAGCTTGGCGCGGCGAACCCGCATCGGTTCCAGCAGTGCGTTGATCGCCTCGCCCAGCTCCTGCTTCACGTGCCCGTCGCCGATGTTGTCGCCCGCGCCGTAGCGGCGCTTCACTTCGGACGCACGTTCCTCGGTGAGGAATGCCTCGCAGAACTTCATCAGGATGTTGTTCACGTCGCCCGGCTCGGTCGGGCTCTGCCGGCCCGTCGTGATCTTGT